>NZ_KV794185.1:62248-71975 GCF_001808665.1 Streptococcus sp. HMSC070B10
TTTTTTGCAATTTCGTACAAATCGACCTTCTTTTCAATTTGTCGTAGAATGAACTGTTCCCGCAAGGCTTGGGCTGATAAGGCTGGAAAACCTTTCTCCTTGACAAAGGACTCTAGCTGACGGAAGGCCCATTGACGAGAATAGGCTTTCCCTGTCCTTTCAAAAAGATAGGTCTGGCCCATCAAAGGTTCCAACTCTGAAAGCAAGGTCGTGGGAATGGTGACAATCCTCTGTTGGGAAACCTTCTTGATTCGCAACACTTGAAAATCCAGATTGATATCCTCAACCTTTAGAGCTAAAATCTCACTCGGCAAGAGTCCCATTTCTAGGATTAAGAGCGCTAGCAAGCGACCCTCTGAATAGTCACTTTCCTGCCAAAAAGAGGCTAAGTCTAGAATTTCTGGCTTTTCCGTCTTCTTTTCAGCTTGTTTGGCTAATTCCAAACGATAAAAGCTATCCACTTCTCCTTTTTGATAGAGAAAGTAGAGAAATTGGTTACAGGCCGAAATCTTTCGCTTCTGGGCGCTGATTTTTAGATTGGCTAGTTGGGCTTGGTAAATCTTGAGACTGGTCTCAGAAATCCGCTCGCCTACAATGTCTAAAAATTGCTCCAGATCATACTTATAGGACTGCTTGGAATTGGCAGACAAGCCCTGCTTTTCCTCTAAAAAATCTGAAATTCTGTCTCTCATTTGCATCGAATCTCATATTCCTTACTAAAGTCATGCAAGAGGGCATTGACTGCCTTGAGGATAGACTTGCGCGTGATGATCCCTTGGAAAATCCCTGACGCATCTACAACAGGCAAGAAGGACTCATCTACCAGCTTGTGCAAGACCTCCGTAATGGTAAAATCAGGCGAAACAACCGCTACATCCGTTTTGGTCATATGAACAATATCCGTATCCGCCATAATTTCTTGATTCAAGTCATGCTCCATCTGATAAGCCATAATATCTCTGAGCCCAATCGTCCCAACAAACTGTTTTTCATCTGTCACAACAGGAACACGGGTATAGGTCATCTGACTAAGCAAGAGGGTTGCATGATCCGCATTGTGGGTATCAATTAACACAGCTAGATTTTCAGCAGGGGTCAAAAAAGTTTCTTCTTGCCCCAACAAGAAAGTCTCAAACTCCTTGGCAATCATCGGCTAAACTCCTTGGACAAGCCCGGATACACCTCGTGGTCTCGTGTCAAAAAGTCCACTTTAAAATAACTGTCATCAATCTCCACACGAGCATAGAGACATTCTCTGATAGTCCCACGTGGTTGACTGATGGAACCTGGATTTAGAAAAAGAGTCTTTCCTTCCATCCAAGCATTTGGCACATGCAAGTGACCATAGAGACAGATATCGGCCTCTTCTTCCTGAGCCCAGTAGTCCAACTTTTGAAAGTTGAAATTGATGTCAAACAGGTGTCCATGGGTTTGGATAATCTTGGTCGAACCAAGCTCAGTCACCAAACGTTCTGGGTAGCCTGCATAGAAGTCCATATTCCCTTTAACAACACGGATTCCCTCCCAAAGTGGAGAATCAGGACGCAGTTCAGAATCGCCGTTATGAAAAACGGCGTCAACTTTGCCCACATAGCGATCACGGATTTCTTCCACAATCAAGCTATCGCCATGAGAATCGCTCATTACAATGATGGTTTGCTTTGCCATGATGGAAATACCTCCAAAAGTTTCTTAACGGCTAAGGCACGGTGAGATTGACTATTTTTTTCTTCAAGGGTTAATTCAGCTGAGGACTTGCCTGTCTCTCCTACAAGGAAGAGAGGGTCATATCCGAAGCCATTTTCACCCTTAGGTTCAAAGTTAATGTAGCCTGGCCAGTCTGCTTCAACAACCAAACTTTCCTTGTTTGGGCTGGCTACGACTAGGGTTGTATGGAATTGAGCCGAGCGGTCCTTGAGTTCAAAGACCATGGCCAATTCGTGCAAGAGTTTGGCGTTGTTTTCACGGTCAGTTGCTCCGACGCCTGCAAAACGAGCCGACCAGACACCAGGCAAACCACCCAAAACATCAACTTTCAGTCCAGAATCATCTGCCAGAACCATCTTGCCCGTTAATTGGGAAATAGTTTCTGCCTTGAGACGGGCATTTTCTTCGAAGGTCATGCCTGTTTCTGCTACTTCAGGCAGGTCAGGATAGTCATTAAGATTTTCCACATCGTAGCCTAACTTATCAAAGATAGCTCGGAATTCTTTGCTCTTGCCTTCGTTTCGAGTTGCAATCAATAAGGTTTCTCTGACCTTGCTTGTCTCAAAGAAATCATGAACATTAACCCCTTCTTTGGGCAATTCCACATACAAGAGTTGCCCATTTTCAATCAAGAGAAGAGCTCCCTGACGTTGGATGACTTCCAGATTTCGTCCCATTTCTTGGTTGAGGATATCTACCACAAAAGACAATAAACGGTAGAGAGAACCATAGCGTAAAACAATCACAGAAACAGGAAAACCTTGTTCCTCATCTCGAAATCTTTGGGCAAACTCCAATAGAGGAAAATCCAAGTCATCACCATTCAAAGTCCGGACACCACCAAAAATACTATAGTTTCCAACATACCAGTCCTGGTCATCCTTGTATTCATAAATTTTATTTGTCATAATTCTACATGCTCCACATGAATCTCTTTTTCAAGCCATTCTTCACCAATTTGTGCAAAACTTTGGCTGCTGGCTGTTGTGTAAAAACGGTGATTGAGTGGTCCAGCATCGCGACCACGATTGATTTCAAAATAATTAAGTAAGACTGAGATATCTCGTACGCACTCTGCTCCACTATCGATGAGCTGAACCTTGGGCCCCATGACATTTTGAATAATAGGTCTGAGGAGTGGATAATGGGTACAGCCCAAAATCAGGCTATCCACCTTTCCAACCAAGGGACGCAGGGTTTCATAGACCACTTTCTTGGTGACACTGGTTGACAGGGCGCCAGACTCAACCAAAGGGGCAAACTTGGGACAAGCCAAACTCTCCACCTGTAAATCCGGATCCAGATCGTTAATTTTCTGACGATAGATGTCTGATTGTACCGTCATGGGCGTTCCAATGACTCCGATTTTCCCACCTTGGCTGGACTTGATGGCTGCCGAAGCTCCTGGCAAAATCACACCTAGGACGGGAATGTCTAGTTGAGCCTTAATCTCTTCCCAGACGACCGCAGTCGCAGTGTTACAAGCAATGACAATCATTTTGACATCCTTGGTCAAGAGAAAGTTGACCAACTGCCAAGTATATTCACGAATTTGCTCAGCAGGACGGGGACCATAGGGCGCCCGCGCCGAATCTCCAATATAGACGATTTCTTCATGGGGAAGCTGGCGCATGAGCTCGCGCACAACGGTCAAGCCCCCGACACCCGAATCCAAAAAACCAATTGGTCGATTATCCATACAGTCTTCTTTCTAGTCTTTTTTCTGATTGATAGTTCATTATGATTACCGTTCCTTATGAACTGAATAATGACAGCCTAATCAACAACTATCTCTCTTAATCATAATCAAATATCAATAGAATGCAAGGAAAAAGTCTCATCCCTAAACCCTTAGCCAACATAGTGAGAAGTCTGGAACTTTCATCCCAGACTTTTCCTTATTTATTTTTTCTTTTTATTGTTAGCAAGGGCTGCCTTTTGTTGGCGGATGATTTGGTGGTAAACTTGTTGTACCTTAGCTTCGCTTGGTTTTTGACCATTTGCACTCAAAAGAGTACGAACTGCTTCAGCATTCAAACGTGGGTTGTCAGCGAATTCTTTTTCAATTTGCTTACGAACCAAGTACATTCCCCCAAGAGCTCCTCCTAGAAAAGCTAGCACAATCAATACAATTGCTAAAAGTAAATCCATCATTTTTCTCCTGTTTCTTTTTGAGTCTCTTTCATTATACCACAAACTAGCCACCCTGACCAGTTTGTTTTACGCTTTCAGAGATGAGTAAGCTGTAATTAAAGTTGGCTTATCTTTCTAGTCAAAACTAGAAAGAATATAAAAAATACACTCTCTTACCATTCGTTTCCTCCACTTTTTTAATACAAAACAATATCAAATATATATCCTTCTCAAATCCTCTTGACAACACTTCATTAGCTGGTAAAATTAGATTAACAAGACAATATAGAAACAAAAGTTCGCCTCATTAAAAATGAAAGCGCTTTTAATTAATAAAGGAGGTTTCTATGGAAAAAATTTGGAGGGAGAAATCCTGTCGCTACAGTATTCGAAAGCTAACAGTCGGCACAGCCTCTGTTTTGCTTGGAGCGGTTTTTCTAGCTAGTCATACCGTCTCTGCTGATACTATTGAAGTAAAGCAAAACGAGCCTGCATTAGAGAAAACTACAGTTAAGACAGACACTATAACAAAAGCAAGTGAATCAACTGAGCATACACAGCCAAACGTGCCAATTGATCATACAAAACCAGTTCTAGCTAATAATAGTTCTTCTGAAAGCAAACCCGCTGAGGCAGATGTTACTTCTGCTACAACTAACCAAGCAAGTACTGAAGTTATTGTAAAACCTAATGAAAATAAGGAAACCGAAAAACAAGAACTACCTGTGACAGAACAAAGCAACTATCAGCTAAACTATGATCGACCAACAGCTCCTTCCTATGATGGCTGGGAAAAACAAGCACTCCCAGTTGGGAATGGTGAAATGGGTGCTAAGGTTTTTGGTCTCATCGGCGAGGAGAGAATCCAATACAACGAAAAAACTCTTTGGTCAGGTGGACCGCGTCCCGACAGTACCGACTATAATGGAGGAAACTATCAGGAACGGTATAAAATTTTAGCAGAAATTCGTAAGGCTCTTGAAGACGGAGATCGCCAAAAAGCCAAACGATTAGCTGAACAAAATCTAGTTGGACCAAACAACGCCCAGTATGGACGTTATCTAGCCTTTGGTGATATCTTCATGGTCTTCAATAACCAGAAAAAGGGGCTGGATACAGTTACAGACTATCACCGTGGTTTGGATATCACAGAAGCCACTACTACAACTTCTTACACCCAAGATGGAACGACCTTTAAAAGAGAAACCTTCTCAAGTTACCCTGATGATGTCACCGTGACCCACTTGACCCAAAAAGGGGACAAAAAACTTGATTTTACAGTTTGGAATAGCTTAACAGAAGATTTACTTGCTAACGGAGACTACTCAGCGGAATATTCTAACTACAAGAGTGGCCATGTTACGACAGACCCAAATGGTATCTTACTAAAAGGGACTGTCAAAGATAATGGCCTCCAGTTCGCATCCTATCTAGGAATCAAGACTGATGGAAAAGTTACTGTTCATGAGGATAGTTTAACGGTCACAGGGGCCAGCTACGCTACGCTTTTACTCAGTGCCAAGACTAACTTTGCTCAGAATCCAAAAACCAACTATCGAAAAGACATTGACCTCGAAAAAACGGTTAAAGGCATTGTAGAAACAGCTAAATCCAAAGACTACGAGACACTTAAAAAGGACCACATCAAGGATTATCAAAGTCTCTTTAACCGCGTTAAACTAAACCTAGGTGGAAGCAAGACTACTCAAACAACAAAAGAGGCCCTCCAGAGCTATAATCCTAGCAAAGGGCAAAAATTGGAAGAACTCTTCTTCCAATACGGACGTTATTTATTGATTAGTTCATCTCGTGATCGGACAGATGCCCTTCCTGCCAACCTACAAGGAGTCTGGAATGCCGTAGACAATCCACCTTGGAACGCTGACTACCACCTCAATGTCAACTTGCAAATGAACTATTGGCCAGCCTACATGAGCAATCTAGCTGAAACAGCCAAGCCAATGATCAATTACATTGACGATATGCGTTACTATGGCCGTATCGCTGCTAAGGAATACGCCGGTATCGAATCCAAAGATGGACAAGAAAATGGCTGGCTGGTTCATACCCAGGCGACACCATTTGGCTGGACTACTCCTGGTTGGAATTACTATTGGGGTTGGTCTCCAGCAGCTAATGCCTGGATGATGCAGAACGTCTATGACTACTATAAATTCACCAAGGATGAAACTTATCTAAAAGAAAAGATTTATCCAATGCTCAAGGAAACAGCTAAGTTCTGGAATTCCTTCTTACACTATGACCAGGCCAGCGACCGTTGGGTATCTTCTCCATCCTATTCACCTGAACACGGTACTATTACCATTGGAAATACCTTTGACCAATCACTAGTCTGGCAGCTATTCCATGACTACATGGAAGTTGCCAACCATCTGAAAGTCGACCAAGACTTAGTCACAGAGGTCAAGGCTAAATTTGACAAACTAAAACCACTTCATATCAACAATGAGGGACGTATCAAGGAATGGTACGAAGAAGACAGCCCACAATTCACTAATGAAGGCATTGAAAACAACCACCGCCACGTTTCCCATCTGGTAGGTCTCTTCCCAGGTACGCTCTTTAGCAAGGACCAGGCTGAATACTTAGAAGCTGCGCGTGCAACTTTGAACCATCGCGGAGATGGCGGTACTGGTTGGTCTAAGGCCAATAAAATCAACCTCTGGGCTCGTCTATTAGACGGTAACCGTGCCCATCGCTTGCTCGCTGAACAGCTCAAATATTCAACTCTAGAAAACCTTTGGGATACGCACGCACCTTTCCAAATCGATGGAAACTTTGGAGCAACCAGTGGAATTGCAGAAATGCTTCTTCAATCACACACTGGCTACATTGCACCATTGCCAGCCCTTCCAGATGCTTGGAAAGACGGTCAGGTTTCTGGTCTGGTTGCTCGCGGTAACTTTGAAGTCAGCATGAAGTGGAAAGATAAAAACCTGCAAAGCTTGTCCTTCCTTTCAAATGTCGGTGGAGACCTAGTTGTAGATTATCCAAATATCGAAGCCAGTCAGGTTAAGGTTAATGGTAAACCTGTCAAAGCAACTGTTCTTAAAGATGGCCGCATTCAACTGGCAACACAAAAAGGTGATGTCATTACCTTTGAACATTTCCCTGGTCGTGTAACCAGTCTGACAGCAGTTAGACAAAATGGCGTCACTGCCGAACTCACCTTCAACCAAGTAGAAGGCGCTACCCACTATGTTATCCAAAGACAAGTGAAAGACGAATCTGGCCAAACCTCTGCAACTAGAGAATTTGTAACCAATCAAACCCATTTTATCGACCGCTCACTCGATCCTCAACTCGCCTACACTTATACTGTTAAGGCTATGCTGGGTAATGTTTCTACACAGGTATCCGAAAAGGCCAATGTCGAAACCTATAACCAATTGATGGATGACCGTGATAGCCGAATCCAATACGGTTCTGCATTTGGAAACTGGGCAGACTCAGAATTATTTGGAGGAACAGAGAAGTTTGCTGACCTTTCACTAGGTAACTATACAGATAAAGATGCGACAGCAACCATTCCTTTCAATGGTGTTGGCATTGAAATCTATGGTCTCAAATCATCTCAATTGGGAATCGCTGAAGTCAAAATCGATGGTAAATCAGTCGGTGAACTGGACTTTTATACTGCAGGTGCAACTGAAAAAGGGAGCCTTATCGGTCGCTTCACAGGATTGTCAGATGGTGCTCATGTGATGACCATCACTGTAAAACAAGAGCATAAACACCGTGGCAGTGAACGTTCCAAAATTTCCTTAGACTACTTTAAAGTTTTACCTGGACAGGGAACAACTATTGAAAAAATGGATGACCGTGACTCTCGCATTCAATACGGATCTCAATTCAAAGATTGGAGCGATACTGAATTATATAAGAGCACAGAAAAATATGCGGACATCAATAACAGTGACCCGAGTACTGCTTCAGAAGCTCAGGCAACCATTCCATTTACTGGAACAGGTATTCGAATTTACGGACTTAAAACATCCGCTCTCGGAAAAGCTCTCGTGACACTAGATGGCAAAGAAATGCCAAGTCTAGACTTCTACACAGCTGGAGCTACCCAAAAGGCAACCTTAATTGGAGAATTTACTAATCTGACCGATGGTAATCATATTTTGACATTGAAAGTTGATCCAAATTCACCAGCAGGTCGCAAGAAAATTTCTCTAGATTCATTTGATGTGATTAAATCTCCAGCTGTAAGCTTGGATAGTCCAAGTATCGCACCACTTAAGAAAGGGGATAAAAACATCTCTTTAACTCTTCCAGCTGGAGATTGGGAAGCCATCGCTGTGACCTTCCCAGGTATCAAAGATCCACTCGTTTTACGCAGGATAGACGATAATCATCTAGTTACGACTGGGGATCAGACTGTCTTATCAATCCAAGATAATCAGGTACAAATCCCTATCCCTGACGAAACCAATCGAAAAATTGGAAATGCGATAGAAGCTTATTCTATCCAGGGAAATACGACAAGCAGTCCTATAGTAGCTGTCTTCACCAAAAAGGATGAGAAGAAGATTGAGAATCAGCAGCCAACTACAAGCAAGGGAGATGACCCTGCTCCTATTGTAGAAATTCCTGAATACACTAAGCCTATCGGTACAGCTGGACAGGAACAACCGCCTGTAGTAAATATTCCGGAGTATACTAAACCTATCGGCACAGCAGGACTAGAACAACCGCCTGTAGTAAACATTCCTGAGTACACTAAACCTATCGGAACAGCGGGACAAGAACAGCCACCTACCGTTTCTATTCCTGAGTACACTGAGCCTATCGGCACAGCGGGACAAGAACAACCGCCTACTGTTTCTATCCCTGAATACACTCAACCTATCGGAACGGCTGGACAGGAACAACCGCCTGTAGTAAATATTCCGGAGTATACTAAACCTATCGGCACAGCAGGACTAGAACAACCGCCTACTGTTTCTGTTCCTGAATATAAACTTCGTGTCTTAAAGGATGAAAAGACTAAAGTTGAAATTATTGGAGGAGCGACTGACTTAGAGGGAATTTCTCACATTTCTAGCAGACGTGTATTAGCTCAAGAATTATTTGGTAAGACCTATGATGCTTACGATCTTCACCTTAAAAATTCAACAGACCAGAGTTTACAACCAAAAGGAACTGTCTTGGTCCGCTTGCCTATTTCCTCAGCTGTCGAAAATGTCTACTACCTAACTCCATCAAAAGAGTTACAGGCACTCGATTTTACTATTCGCGAGGGAATGGCAGAATTTATGACTAGTCATTTCAGCACCTATGCAGTCGTTTATCGAGCTAATGGAGCATCAACTACTGCAAATCAAAAACCAAGTGAAACAGATATCAAACCATTAGCCAACAGCTCTAATCAAGTTTCATCTAGTCCAGACCTTGTTCAATCTGCAAGTGATTCTCCTAAAGAACAACTTCCAGCTACTGGTGAAACGTCTAGTCCACTACTATTCTTGTCAGGATTGAGTCTAGTCCTAACAGCAACTTTTCTACTTAAGAGTAAGAAGGATGAGTCCAACTAACTTTTAAGCACACAAAAACCAGGATGAAGATAAGCTTCATCCTGGTTTTTGATTAAAATCAAACATGTTTATCTTAGATGCTAAAAAGGAAACATCAGAACATGGATTCATCTGTCTAATTCTGCCTATTCTTATCCGAATGCGTTAGCTCTCCGTATATTATCCTCGATCCCTTTTTTCTCTAATCCCTACCATGATATCTGTATATAAAACATCATTTATCTTACTTGAAATATAAAATACGGGTGTAGATTCTTCTAAGTCATTATCAAGCAATAATTTGGTTAACAGGTATATCCCCTTATCAAAGTCAACAGCTTCCTCTC
>NZ_KV794186.1:0-625 GCF_001808665.1 Streptococcus sp. HMSC070B10
GGACCTGGTCTGTCATCAAATGGCTCATATGTAGTTGTATTTCTTTAATCATCTTTAGTTACCTTTCTACTAAATCTATCTCTGTCAAATTCTCTGTTTGAAATCATATCTGGGTTTACTTTTATATGCTGGATTGAAGTCTCTTCCTCAACATCATTACGGTGTTGGTAGGCATAGATAATATAAAACCATGTTTGGTACAAATAAGGCCCAAAAATCATGAAGAATAAAGACATTCCCCATCCCCAAAAATATTCATATCCAATTATCGCTAAAAAAACACAAATAAAAGATAAAATCATAGGAGGGCCAAATACAAGATTATAGAAATTCTTGGAGGCCTTTTCTGATAAAATTTCCTCAGAGTCTATGTCAACCATCCAACTCATAACAATATTCATAATAATGGAAAAGATTAGAGGAAGGAAAATTTTTAAACCAAGAAAACTATGGTCCCCACTCATAGCGCTAAAGCCAATAATGGCATAAATATGACCAGTCAGATACATGAGATAGGTTCCAAAGCTAGTTAAAATTCCTCGTCTAAGATCCAGTAAAAATACCAGATTTAAAACCCAAACAACAATTCCGGTAATAATCAAGCCTTGATACAAAGAGGGATTGT
>NZ_KV794186.1:725-1526 GCF_001808665.1 Streptococcus sp. HMSC070B10
GATATAAAATAAAAATCCCATTTAATACCCCCCACAGAGCAACTGGTCCGTGGACACTCCTTCTTTGAAGTTCAAACGTTTTTTTAATTCGTTCCAGTATCATTTAAACCATCCTCTCATGCCTTTTAAAACTTTACCTTTTAAACCTATCTCTGTCAAATTCTCTGTTTGAAATCAGATCTGGGTTTACTTTTATATGCTTGATTGAAGTCTCTTCCTCAACATCATGACGGTGTTGGTATGCGTAGATAATATGAAACCAAGGTAAGTACACAGCTTGTCCGAAAGCCATTGATAATAAAGACATTCCCCATCCCATAAAATAATCGTATCCAATCATCGCTAAAAATATACATACACACGATAAAATAAGTGGAGGAGCGAGTAAAAAATTAACCATAAATTTGCTGGCTTTCTGTGAGATAATTTCTTCAGAGTCCAAATCGACTAAGCAGCTCATGACGACTATTACAATAATGGATTGGATAAAAGGAAGGGATAGTTTTAATCCAATAAAACTATGGTCTCCACTCAAACTATTGAAAGCAATGATGGCATAAACATGACCAGTCAGATACATGAGATAGGTTCCAAAGCTAGTTAAAATTCCTCTCTTAAGATCCAAAAGAAAAACCAGATTTAAAATCCAAACAACAATCCCTGTAATAATCAAACCTTGATGTAAGGCAGGATTTTTTAAAATTCTTAATCCTGCAAGCCAAAATCCTGTAAATACCAAGGGATATAAAATAAAAATCCCATTTAACACCCCCCAAAGAGGAACCGGTCCCTTTATTCTAC
>NZ_KV794186.1:1626-2636 GCF_001808665.1 Streptococcus sp. HMSC070B10
TTTTTAATTCGTTCCAGTATCATTTAAACCATCCCCTCATGCCTTTTATCAGGCTATTGGCACCTTTTTTAAGGTTATCTGTTATATGAAAATCATCATTAAATTTATTTGCAAGCCAAATCGCACCTGCGGATGCTGCGATTGCACCTAAGCCAGTTAACCAAACAGGAGCAGTAGCAACACCTAGCGCACCCGCTGCTAAAGCGCCTACAAATGCTGCTCCTGCGCTCGCTGCTCCTGTTGCTGCAACAGTTGTTCCGGCTGCCTTAGCCGCATCTATCACAAAACCTGTCGCCTTACTAGCCTCAACTTCATTTCCTCTCAATCCTTGACGTTTGGCCTCTTTTTCATTTTCACTGATATTTGAAAAAGTATCAACCACATCTAAAGCAGCACCTACAACTGTAGCTCCTTTTAAAAACTTACCAAACTTCGTAGCGGATTTAAAGTTTGTTAGTCCTTCTTTAACAGAACCTATGAGTCCTTTCTCACTTGTAATTCCTTTCCACAGGCCTTTACCAGCATCCTTGAAACTTATTTCATTAGTGAATTCTTCTTTCAGTAGACTTCCAGTTGTAGACACAATTGATTTTCCGACACTAGCCACTTTAGTTCTAAATCGAGTTGTATTTGTAAAAGATTCGAAAACCTTACTCAATTCTTCGTTATATTTAGTGTAGCCTAGATTTTTCATAATGGATTTAAAGGCCTTTGAAACATCACCATTTTTATATTGAACAACTTCGTAAATACGACTACCACTTAATTTCTTACCAACTTTAAAATAATCATCTAATGACTTACCGAATTCTGTTGTTGCTTTAGAAACAATGATATCCCCTTTTTTATTTTTTCTAAAACGATAATACGCATATAAAGCTGCCAACATAGATTCCAATTCAAAATATTCAACTTTTTTATACAGACGATTTTCTTTTATATCTTTATACACATTAAATAATGCATCTATTAAGTTTTTATTTTCAGCTATCGTACCACTATACTTAGAC
>NZ_KV794187.1:0-510 GCF_001808665.1 Streptococcus sp. HMSC070B10
CTGTCGCAACCCACTTGGTACGTTATGTTCGTCTTGTTAATAAAACAGACCAAGAACAGGCTGTTCCATCAACTTCTCTCCTTGTAACGACTAAAGAAGTGCAACCAACCAAACTAGAATCTACAACTATGGGCATTCATCCAACATATGGAAGTAATGATGTTCGTAAGATTAATAACCTAGATCAATTGTTTGATGGTGTGTACAACAACTTCGTTGAGTTTTCAGACTATGCCCATAAAGATGGCCATGTAACCTTAAAACTTGGTAGCGAACGCACTATCAAGAAGATCAGAGCCTACATCCAAGATGGAACTCAAAACTATCTTCGTGATGGTAAAATCCAAGTCAGCCAAGACGGTAAAACTTGGACAGATGTTGTGACAGTGGGAGATGGTGTAGCCAATAGTACACACGATGATTCATTGACAGATGGTTGGACACATGATTCTAAGATGCCAGGAAATCGTTACATCGAGGGTGAATTGACGACACCAGTCAAAGCCAACT
>NZ_KV794188.1:0-277 GCF_001808665.1 Streptococcus sp. HMSC070B10
TTTTTTTTTTAAAATTTTTGAGAGTATATAAATTTGGTGAGAATATGCTATAATATTACCAGGTAATAAAAAAAGCACGTTTGACCGTGCTAGTTCTTGCCTGCTGAACTCGTCAATATTACGCCCTTTTTAGGGCTCTTTTTTGTGGACTTTTTTAGGAACTTTCAAGAAAAACTAAGGCGAATTAATGCCAAAGTGTTTTTTAAAAAAGTCAGTATTTCCAATGGTTGAGCCTTAAAAATTTGACTTATAGAGTGTTAAATGATAGTATAGTCAA
>NZ_KV794189.1:0-376 GCF_001808665.1 Streptococcus sp. HMSC070B10
CATGTACCAAAGCTTCAACTGCATTGACACCACCTGTAAATTCAGGTACTTCAAGCACTGGTGCTGGTTCTTCACCCTTGCTTGATTGAACCGGTTCTTCTGTCAATTCTTGATAGAAGCTCGCCAATTCATAAAACTCAGCCTTGCCACCTTCCCAGACCAGTTTAACATCTAGAAGAGAACCACCATTGCGGATAGCAAAGGTTTGGAGACTAGATGTAATGGCACCAAGATCTGTCCAACTTTCTTGTCCATCCTTAAGTGTTCTCGCTTGAACTCGTGCTTTCGCTCCTTCAGGAAGGCTTGAAACAAGGCGTAGATGGTTGGCATTGGTTGGTTCTGACAAGTGGTAAACCATTTCACCCTTATCTTTTTC
>NZ_KV794190.1:0-258 GCF_001808665.1 Streptococcus sp. HMSC070B10
TTAAACCAGGAGGAGTGGACCGAATTATGGCAAAAAGCTATGAAGCTAGATTATACTCCTATGGTGGATATTCGAGCGGTAAAAGCGGATAAAGGCAAAGGCTTGAAAGGTGCTATTTTGGAGACTGCAAAATATCCTGTAAAACCGTTTGATGTGACTGATGAAAAAATGGATTTTACGGATCAGGAGAAATTGCAGATAGTAGATGATATGCTGACAGGATTGCACCGAAAAAGACAAATTGGCTTTGGTAAGCTG
>NZ_KV794191.1:0-281 GCF_001808665.1 Streptococcus sp. HMSC070B10
CCTCCTTCAGCGTTCTACTTGCATGTATTAGGCACGCCGCCAGCGTTCGTCCTGAGCCAGGATCAAACTCTCATTAAAAGTTTGAGTTCTCACTCATTTCTGTCACTGACAGATTTATTGTTTTTTCATTGTTCAGTACTATAACCTTAGTTATAGTGCCCTGCACATTGGTTCGTCTTGTTCAGTTTTCAAAGGTCTTTGTCACTCGCTTCTCTCAAGTGACAACTATATTAGTATATCACAGTCGCTTTCGCTTGTCAACACTTTTTTGAAACTTTTTT
>NZ_KV794192.1:0-1548 GCF_001808665.1 Streptococcus sp. HMSC070B10
GTTGGCTAAGTGTAGAAGAATTTAAGGAATATCATAAGGATGTTCTTTCACTAACTTATGATGAAGCTGTTGACATCAGTTTGGAAGAATTAAAGACAATTGTACCGGTAAGAGATCCTCTATGGGAAGAGGAAGAAAGGCTTCGAGAAGAGTACATAAAAATTCATGGCGAACGTGTTTATGATGATGAGGAAGAGGAAGAGGAGTGAGACTATGTCTTAAAGGTGATTACACCAAGACTGATTTTTATGAAGAGTTTAAAGAAATAGCTCAAAATATGTGGTTCAAAGAGCGAAAAGGAATTCCGCTCGATTTTTCCTATGCTTGGGATGAAGATTTACATTTGAATTTACGGTTGGATAAATTTAAATATAATGACGAACGTTGGGAGAGTGCAAATTTTAATACAAATATAAACCCTTGGAAGACATTTGAATATGAAAACTTGACATTGGATCTAGAAAATTCTTATGAAAGCGATGGTCGTGAGAAAGGTGATTATTTGCGAATTATTTCTACTCATCAAGATATTCTAACGGTTGACAAGCGTGCGATGTATATCATGGCGATTGAGGTGGCATCTGCTATTGACGGTCAAATCAGCGAAGACGACAAAGAAACATGGCTGAGTATTGAAGAATTTAAAACGAAACATGCAGAACTGTTGCATTTGACCTACGACGAAGCGGTTGATATTAGTTTGGAGGAACTAGAGATTATGGAGGCGGTTGATGAACCACTTTGGGATGAATTACACAGAGGATGGGAAGAATATATCAAAATCCATGGTGAACGAGTTTACGACGATGAGGAAGATGAGTGAAACTATATCTTAAAGGTAACTACGAAACTAGTATATACCAAGCCTGTATGGAATTTCCTTGGAAAATGTGGTTCAAAGAACGCAAAGGTGTGGAAGTTGGTTTTTCTTACGCGCGTGATGATGATTTCTATTTTAGCGTTAGTTTGGATAAATTTTCTTCGAATGATGAGCGTTGGGGTGTGACTGATTTTAAAATAGGAGATAATCCGTGGAATTCATTTAAATACGAGTATATAATATTGGATTTTGAAAATTTCTATGAAAGCGATGGGCGCGAGAAAGGTGATTATTTGCGAATTATTTCCACTCATCTAGATATTTTAACGGTTGACAAGCGTGCGATGTATATTATGGCGATTGAGGTAGCATCTGCCATTGACGGTCAAATCAGCGAAGACGATAAAGAAACATGGCTGAGTATTGAAGAATTAAAAACGAAACATGCAGAACTGTTGCATTTGACCTACGACGAAGCGGTCGATATTAGTTTAGAAGAGATAAAGGTTATGAAAGCGATAGACGAGCCCCTCTGGGAAGAATTGGATAGGAAGCGCGAGGAGTATATCCGAATTCATGGAGAAGTGGAGTTGGATGACGATGAGGAAGACGAGTGAGACTATATATAAAAGGTGACTATGCTAGAAAAGTGCCATTTGGGTACAGAGAACTCGCATGGAAGATGTGGTTTAAAGAACGGAATGGCAAGAAAATAAGTTACTCCAACG
>NZ_KV794193.1:0-430 GCF_001808665.1 Streptococcus sp. HMSC070B10
GTCGTTTTTTTTCATTTGTTTATTCCCCTTTCCACGCATCATTCATCTGTTTGACTGCTGACTCAACGAATGTATCCAAGTCCTTATCAGTCATGCTGATATTGTACTTGCTAAGCTCAGCACGGATTTTAGTTCGTGCCTGTTCCAGCTTCTCCTCGCCCTTATAGCCAGTCTCAGAAGCGACTTGCTCAACGGCATTGACCGCATTTTTGGCCAAGATTTCAATAATTTTGATGGTCTTTTCGCCACCTTTTTTAATCAAAAAATCCTTAGTTGCTTTAACTGTTACCCCTGCTAAAATAACAAGGATGCTGATTGCACCATTTGTGATGATTTCAGTAATTTGTTGCATTTGTATTTTCCTCCGCGATTTCTAAATTTACAAATTTGTTAAACAGGGCATCGATGCGCCCATTCCCTCCAAGTTTCT
>NZ_KV794194.1:0-279 GCF_001808665.1 Streptococcus sp. HMSC070B10
TTGGATACTTGATTGGAGTTGTTGGTTGACCTGGAATATTTGGAATCCATGAACCGATTGGTTTGTAGGTTACTACTTCTGTAGCATCTTTTGAATCCGCAGTTACTTTTGTAGTTGGTACACTTGCTTTGTCAGCTAAGTATCCTTTAACTACTGGTGATTTAACTTCAGCTAAGTCTTGAGCTGGAGTCCAATCTCCGTAAGTCACTTCACCTGTTACTAAGTTGACCTTAGCTTCACGTGTAAATTTAGCTTCTTGTGTTACTGTTTTTGGTGTTC
>NZ_KV794194.1:379-14686 GCF_001808665.1 Streptococcus sp. HMSC070B10
TTTTTGGTTGATCTGGTGTTACTGTAACTTCTTTAGCTTTAAGCGTTACTTTGAACTCTTGATCTGTATCTTTATCTTTATCGAACTTACCACCTTCTGGGTATGTATTAGATACTAATTCATATCCTTTGTTTTCAAGTTCTTTGATTTTCGCTTTTACATCAGCCTCTTTTGTAAGTGGTGTATCTGAGTCACCTTCTTCAGTAATAGCATCAACACCTGGAATTGGGTTTCCTTTTTCATCTACGAAAGTTGTTTTAGCTTTTTGAGTATCTTTTACGTAGTTAATCGGCGTACTTTGAGTTGGATCGTTTGGAATATCTGGAATGACATATCCTTTAGTTGGATCTTGTGGATCTACTGGTTTAAGTGGTTGTCCATTTCCATCTTTTGGAGTCATACCTGGTACGTATGGTAATACCGGTTTATCAGTTCCTGGTTTTGTTGGATCATCTGGATTATTCGGATATTTGATTGGGTTTGTTGGTTGTCCCGGGATATTTGGTACCCATGATCCTAGTGGTTTGTATGTTACTACTTCTTTAATATCTTCAGAATCACCTGTTACATTTACCACCGCAACACTTGCTTTGTCAGCTAAGTATCCTTTAACTACTGGTGATTTAACTTCAGCTAAGTCTTGTGCTGGTGTCCAGTCTCCGTATGTAACTTCTCCTGTTACCAAGTTCACTTTTGCTTCACGTGTGAATTTAGCTTCTTGTGTTACTGTTTTTGGTGTTCCATCTTCATTTAATACTGGAGTTCCATCTTCGTACACATAAGTGATTGTACGTGTAACAGTTTTGTTTAGATCTTTTTCTTCCAAGCCAGCTGGGTATTTAGGTCCATCTGGGTTATTTGGATCTACTGGAGTTCCTGGTGTTTTTGGTTGATCTGGTGTTACTGTAACTTCTTTTTGTTTAAGTGTTACTTTGAACTCTTGATCTGTATCTTTATCCGTATCGAACTTACCACCTTCTGGGTATGTATTAGATACTAATTCATATCCTTTGTTTTCAAGTTCTTTGATCTTAGCTTTAACATCAGCTTCTTTTGTTAATGGAGTTTCTGATCCACCTTGTTCAGTAATTTCAGCTACCCCTGGAATTGCATTTCCTTTTTCATCTACAAATGTTGTTTTCGCTTTTTGAATTGCTGTATATTTAACAACATATTCGTAATCTTCATCTGTAGCTGTTGTTGCTTGTACTGGAACTTTTTCTACACTTGCGATGTAACCTTCTTTTTGAGGTACTGCAAGTTCTGGAAGATCAGTGCTTTGTCCATCAGTTCCTTTCCAGTTAATATAAACTGGTCTGTCATTAGAGTTAATTACCGCTTTACCTTCTGCAGTTAACTTGATTGAACCTGTGTAGCTTACAGTTTGTTTTTGTGATGGGAATACTTCTGTACCTGCAAGATTTGCAACATTATCAGCGTATACAAATTTAATTGTACGGTTTACTTCTTCTACTTTTGTTTTCTTAACATAATCATACTCTGCTGGGGTAACAAATGCAGATCCATTTATACCTTTAGCTTTTAATTCTTCTTCAGAATATAAATCTCTTGCTCTTGTCTTCGTAACACTTAGTGTTCCTTTTACGTTTTCAGGAGGAAGATCCGCAAGAACGTATTCTTCTCCATTAACTTCTTTAACTAAGTCTACGGAATCATTACTTACATCATATTTGTTTCCAAGTACATTAGTATAATCTTTCGAACCATCTTCACTTAAAGGTATATTCCCCGTATATCTTGTTGGTTCAAAACCTATAACTTCACCTGTTACTAAATCTTTGAATGTTCTAACAACAGCTCCTGTTGGTGGCTCACCTTGAACTTTACCGTCACCATGAACTTCCCAACCATTTGGCACTGTAGTTATAACATCTTCTTTCTCACCGTTAACAGATTCTCCACCTGATACAGTAAGAGTTGCTGCAGTTTTATCGTTTCCTACATAACCTGCTTTAATTAATCCATTTTCATAAGTAATATTAGAATATTCACTTGTTAAAGTTTTGTCTTTTATTACTTTTTCAATTCCTAAAGATTGTAAAGGCATAGAAACGGTAGAACCTTCTTGAATAGCACCTTCTGTAACTGTAAGTTCTAACTCAGTTGGTGAGATTAATCGAGGCGTTAATGTGAACCCACTATCACGACCATCGTTGAGAATCCAAACGTTGTTTTCGTTAGCTTTAACATTAGCCCATCGACTAGCTGGACGATATGTAATACTATCTCCTTTATTAGGCTTAATAGTAGACGCTGTATTTAATCCATTTACAAAGTTAGAACTTCCTTCAAGTTCTTTGAATTCAGTAAAATCTGCATTAGGAAGTTTGATTGTAAATTTAGATCCTACTCCATAACGAACATCTGAATCAGTTTTTAATACGATTGAATCACTTCTACCTATTTGCTCATTGTTAAGGTATGTCAATCCATTGTTTTCACTTAGTGATACACTCGTACCTTGTTTTTGATAGCTAGGTTGTTGACCTTTTCTTGTATAAGTATGTTCCAGAACTGTACGCCCATCAATTTTAATAGTCGCTGTATACGGAGTGTCTTTTGAAATTTGTGGAGCTAAATATCCATTACCCGATAAATTACTCGCTCCAAACGACACATTCGGATAGTCTTTTACTTTATCGTTCCACTCGATGTTGTAAGTATATGTTCCAGTTTCGTTAGCTACCGCTGGTTGCTCAGCAACACGTTGGTCATAAGTCATACCACGTTGTGTACGTTGTGCCCAATATGGTACAGATTTATTATTGTTGTTTCCTGTAGTTGTTTTAAAGTCGATAGATTTAACTTTACCAACTACTGTTCCATCAGTCGCTCTGATTTCCGTATTATTTGCCAAACCAGCACCTAACTCAGCTAAGTTAGTAAGTTCAATTTTTGTAATAGAACCCGCTTTAAGAGTTGATGTACTAATAGTAGTATCAAATCCCCATCCTGTAGGAGCCGTATTATCTGCATTCATATCAACATAAGCGTTTGTTACAGCTTTAACTGTTTCTCCATCTTTAAAAACATCTTTACCTGTAATTTTTGATGCAGTAGCAGCTAATACCGATTCTACTTTACCTGCATGGCCAGCACGTTTCATTTCCGTATAAACTGCTTCAATGGCAGCAGAAAGACGATTAACTTGGGCTACCATTTGGTCTTTAGAAGCATCGGATGAAAGTAATCCTTTAGATGCTACTGCTTCTAACTTAACAGCAGCAATTGCAGCTGACAATTTTTGTTTAGCTTCAACATCTTTGACTTCTTTATCTGAAAAGTTTGAAGCAACTGTTGCCATTACTTCTGCTTCTGAAGTCAATTGAGTAAGAACTGTTTTAACATCGTCTTGTGCTTTTTCTGTTGCAGCTTTTTCAGATGTTTCTTTGTTAGTTTTTTCTTTGTCTGCTTCTTTTTTATCAGCTTGCTCTTTATCAGATTTTTCTGTTGCAGCTTTATCGGTAACTTCTTTTTCTGCTACAGGTTTAGCTTCAGTTTTAGCATCTTCTTTTACTTCAGGTTTTTCATCTGCTTTTACAGCATCAATCTTTAATTCTGGAAGTTCCTCAACAACTGGTGTTGTTGAACCAGAATCAGATTTCTGTTTATCAGAATTTGTAACTTCTGTAGCCTTTGCAGAATCAGTGTTTGTCTCATCAGCTTTAACAGCATTTGCTCCTAAAAGAAGAGCAGTCCCCAAAAGAACACTAGCCGCACCAAAACTATACTTACGAATAGAAAAGCGCTGGGCTCTTCTACCATGGTATTTTTCCATTCTTGAATACATGTTTTCTCCTTGTTTATATATGTTAATTTAGAATAAGGTTAAAGTCCTCAGTTTTCCCTTCCTCTCCTGCTAAAGAACACCTTCTTTAACGAAACTACAACACAATACTCATTATTCTATTTTACCATATGTTTTTAACATCAGTCAACCAAAATGATCTATATATTCTCGCTTTTTGTATAATATTTTTGTACCCAAAATACAAAAAGAAGGAATTACCCTTCTTTTTATTATAATAACTTTTTTATTTTATTTACGGTTTGATACGGTGCAACATACGTGGGAATGGAATAGCTTCACGGATGTGTTTTGTTCCTGCTGCGAAGGTTACCATACGTTCGATACCGATACCAAATCCTCCATGTGGAACTGTACCGTATTTACGAAGATCAAGGTAGAATTCATACTCTGTACGATCCATGCCAAGTTCATCCATCTTAGCAACTAATGCATCGTAGTCTTCCTCACGCATAGATCCACCGATGATTTCTCCATAGCCTTCTGGAGCAAGCAAGTCTGCACAAAGCACGCGCTCTGGATTTCCAGGAACTGGTTTCATGTAGAAGGCCTTGATAGCTGCTGGGTAGTTCATGACAAATGTTGGCACACCAAAGTGGTTTGAAATCCAAGTTTCGTGTGGTGAACCGAAGTCATCTCCATGCTCAAGATGCTCGTAGTCAGCGTCTTCATCATTTTCATGTTCTTGCAAGAGGTCAATGGCTTGATCGTAAGTGATACGTTTGAATGGCTCTGCAATGTAGCGTTTCAATAGTTCTGTATCACGTTCCAAGGTTTCTAAGGCTTGAGGCGCACGGTCAAGAACACCTTGAAGAAGAGCTTTTACATAAGCTTCTTGCAAGTCAAGTGATTCATCATGTGTCAAGTATGAGTACTCTGCGTCCATCATCCAGAACTCAGTCAAGTGACGACGTGTTTTTGATTTTTCAGCACGGAATACTGGACCAAAGTCAAAGACACGGCCAAGAGCCATAGCACCTGCCTCTAGGTAAAGCTGACCTGATTGGCTCAAGTAAGCTGGCGTTCCGAAGTAGTCTGTTTCAAAGAGTTCAGTTGAATCTTCAGCCGCATTTCCTGATAAAATTGGGCTATCAAACTTCATGAAGCCGTTCTTGTCAAAGAATTCATAAGTTGCATAGATGATAGCGTTACGGATTTGCATAACAGCTACTTGCTTACGAGAGCGGAGCCACAAGTGACGGTTGTCCATCAAGAAGTCTGTTCCGTGTTCTTTTGGTGTAATTGGGTAGTCTTGAGATTCACCAATCACTTCGATGTCTGTAATGTCCAACTCATAACCAAATTTAGAACGTTCGTCTTCTTTGACAATACCTGTCACATAAACAGACGTTTCTTGGCTCAAGCGTTTGATAACATCAAACTTCTCAAGTCCCACTTCTTCACCAAATTTTTCCACAAAATTTGGTTTAAAGGCCACACCTTGGAAGAAAGCTGTTCCATCACGCAATTGCAAGAAAGCAATTTTTCCTTTTCCTGATTTGTTGGCAACCCAAGCTCCAATCGTCACTTCTTGACCAACATAGTCTTTTACATCAATAATCGTTACACGTTTTGTCATTATTTTTCCTTTTCTTTTTCTTTTATTTTTCCATAAATGCTTTCAAGCGTTTAACTGCTTCTTTAAGCGTGTCTAGGTCTGTCGCATAGCTGAGGCGGACATTTTCTGGCGCTCCAAACCCTGCTCCTGTTACCAAGGCTACTTCAGCTTCTTCTAGGATAGCAGTTGTAAAGTCTGTCACATCCGTATAGCCTTTCATCTCCATTGCCTTTTTGACATTTGGGAAGAGGTAGAAGGCTCCTTGCGGTTTGACCACTTCAAATCCTGGCACCTCAGCAAGAAGGGGATAGATGGTATTGAGACGTTCCTCAAAAGCCTGACGCATGCTTTCCACCGTATCTTGCTCGCCTGATAGAGCCTCAACTGCTGCATACTGGGCTACTGCTGACGGGTTTGAAGTTGTTTGACCTGCAATCTTGGACATGGCAGCGATAATGTCTACTTCTCCAACGGCATAGCCAATACGCCAGCCAGTCATAGCATAGGTTTTAGACACACCATTGATAACCACTGTTTGCTTGCGAATTGCTTCTGATAGACTAGAAATAGGTGTGAACTCATGGCCATTATATACCAAGCGCCCATAGATATCGTCTGCTAGGATGAGAATATCATTTTCTACAGCCCAGTTCCCGATTGCTAAGAGTTCCTCACGGGTGTAAATCATACCTGTCGGATTAGATGGTGAATTCAGCACCAAAACCTTGGTCTTGTCTGTGCGAGCTGCTTCTAACTGCTCTACAGTCACCTTAAAGTGATTGTCTTCCTTAGCAGGAACAAAGACTGGCACACCCTCTGCCATCTTAACCTGATCTCCATAGCTGACCCAGTAGGGGGTTGGGATGATAACTTCATCACCTGGATTGACCACAGCCATAAAGAAGGTATAGAGAGAATATTTTGCTCCTGCAGCTACTGTCACTTGATTTGGCACTACAGAATAGCCGTAAAAGCGCTCAAAGTAGGTATTGACTGCTGCCTTGAGCTCTGGCAGGCCTGAGGTTACTGTATAAAAAGAAGCACGCCCATCTTGAATCGATGCAATGGCGGCATCTTGGATATTTTTTGGAGTAGTGAAATCTGGCTCACCCAAGGTTAGAGACAAGATATCTCTTCCCTCAGCCTTCAGTGCTTTGGCACGGGCTCCAGCAGCCAAGGTCACACTTTCTTCCATTTCTAAAACACGGTTGGATAGTTTCATAGGCCCTCCTTATTGACCAATGCTCCTGTTTCAAAATCTACTAGATAAAAATCAGATCCTGACTTGACTTCCCAGATTGGCTTGTCTTGATAACGGCCAAAGGTAATTTTGTCAATCTCGCCAGCTCCTTTTTCCTTAGAAACCGCTTCTGCTTTTTCTTGTGAAACACCTTGATTTAGCTGATAAACATAAATCTTATGGTCATCTTTTCCAATCAGGACAGCAAGTGCTTCTTGCTGTTTATTACGACCAAGAACGCTGTAATAAGATTCCAAGCCATTGTATAAATCAACCTGATCAGTCTGCTCTAATCCTGCATACTGCTGAGCTAATTTTTCTCCTTCACTTTTAGCTGTTTGATAAGGTTTCATGCTAAGAGAAACCAGATACAGAAAGGAAGCACTGATAACCACAAACAAAATCGTCATCCCTAGACCATACTGCCACAGTAGATTATTTTTTGCTTTATTTTGTCTTGTTTTCACTCGTCTATTTTACCATCTATTGGGCTTTATTACAAGTGAATGCAAGAACAATCGCACTTTATTTCTTCCTTCAAAGCAAACCAGAATTCAAAAAACAGTTCTTACTTTTCCAGTGGCAACTGACTAGAGTTTCAGCAATTTTATAATTTTCAAATAAACTCTGAGCAAATTTCTTGCAAGTCCTTTTATTATGTTGTAATATATTTTATAACAACGAGAGACTTCTCGGAAATTTAAGAAAAAGGAGACACATCATGTCTAAAAAAGTATTATTTATCGTCGGATCACTACGTCAAGGTTCTTTCAACCACCAAATGGCTCTCGAAGCTGAGAAAGCACTTGCTGGTAAAGCAGAAGTTAGCTATCTTGATTATTCAGCTGTCCCTCTCTTCAGTCAAGATTTAGAAGTTCCAACTCACCCAGCTGTAGCAGCTGCTCGTGAAGCAGTTCTCGCTGCGGATGCCATCTGGATTTTCTCTCCAGTCTACAACTTCTCAATTCCTGGTACAGTGAAGAACTTGCTTGACTGGTTATCTCGTGCCCTTGACTTGTCTGATACACGTGGCGCTTCTGCCCTTCAAGACAAGTTTGTCACCGTATCATCTGTAGCCAATGCAGGTCACGATCAACTCTTCGCTATTTACAAGGACCTCTTGCCATTTATCCGTACACAAGTCGTTGGTGATTTCACTGCTGCGCGTGTTAACGACTCTGCTTGGGCAGATGGAAAATTGGTTCTCGAAGAAACAGTCCTAAACTCACTTGAAAAACAAGCTCAAGACTTGGTCGCAGCAATTCAGTAAAAAATAGATAGTTTAAAAAGTCTTTAATATCAAAATGAGCAACTTTTAATTTTAAGTTGCTCATTTTTTGTGCTATCTAATACTATCCTACTAGTTAAATCAGTATTGACACTTTTTTATTTAGCGATGTCTTCTAGCATGGCCACGTGTTCCTGGTCCAGTTCTAATCGGTTTAACTTGTTTACCTGGACGCGAAGGAGCATGGTGTACTGGTCCATGATGAGGTCTCGTTAAATGCGGTTTAGGCTGAACACTTGGTTTTGGATGAGTAACAACTACGTTTGGTTTTGTAACAACTCCGACCACATGCGTGTGGCTAGTGGTGCCAGTATGAATGACACTTGTCACCTCTGAATGAGTTTCAGTTTCATTTGTTGTAATAGTGACAATCGGTGTTGTTGGACCCGCTGTTGCCGCATTTGAGGTAACAGTGGTTGTCGTTGTAGTTGTAGTCGTAGCCGTTCCACCAGGAACAGGTTTTGTCTCTGTTTTCTTATTAACAGATGTTTGTGAAGAAAAATCTGTTGGTTTAATTGCAGCCAAGGCTTCAGCTGGAGTTAAGCTAGGTTTTGAATCAGTAGTCGCTACCGGTTTTGGTTGCACAGCTGGTGTTGGTGTAGCTGGAGTAGATACTGCCGGTTTAACAGGTGTTACCGGTGCAGGGGCTACTGGTTTCACTGGAGCAACTGGTTGTGGTGTGGCAACAGGCGCTGGAGTTACTGGTGTCGAAATTACTGGTTTGACTGGTGTTGATGGTGCTACCGGTTTTGGTTTAACTACAGGTGCTGGCTTAGCCGGAGTTGACACTGCTGGTTTAACCGGTGTTACTGGTTTTACCGATACGACGGGTTTTGCAACAATTGGTGATGATGCAACAACTGGATTCGGAACAGTCAAAACTGGTTTGATAGAAATTCCATTCCCTAGACTAGAAGGAGTTGCTGCAATAGTTGTTACTCCTTGTGGAGTGACATTTGGTTTATGAACAGTCGTATCCACTGACGCTACTGGTTTATCATCAATTCTTGTGATTTTCCAATTATCATAAATAACTGCACCAGTAACGAGGTTAACTCTCGCCACTCTTTCAAAAACTACAGATCGAACTACATCTTTGAAAGCTTGTTTGCCATCTTTTTGATATTTGTAGTGAATCGTCTGCTTGGTCATTTTTCTCAGTGTATCTAAGTTTTCAACCGATTTAGGCCAAACAGGTGACAATGCATCTCCTGCTACTAATGGATTTCCAGCAATTGGTTTTGGATCATCTGCTGTAACAGTCACAACTTTTTCGATTAATTGAACTGAGAATACTTGATCAGTTTGTTTTTCACTGTCGAAACGTTTATCATTAGCATTTGCAAAACCATCATGTACTAATTCATATCCTTGTTTTAGGTACTGATTAATACGAGTTTTTGAATTATAAACAATTGTTTCACCTGGAAGACCAACTACACTATCCACATTTCCTAAAACTTTAGGACTTGTTTCTGTTTGATTGAGGTATTTAACCTGTGCTTTTTGTTGAGCAAGATAATCATAAACAACATGGATATCAGCCTGTGTCAAATGTCCCTTACTATTAGCAGGTGTTTGCGACAAGACATATACCACACCATCTTTTTCGAAACGCTCAGGAACTTTAGCAGTCACATCATAGTTGTTCCCCAACAAGTTAATGAGTTTTGTACTCTTATCATGTGGTGTATTGAATGTTTCTAAAATAGCTTGACTTGTTTTATCGCGATACTGAATATCAACTTTACCAAATTTAGCTTCTTCGTACACAGCTACCACGTTGGCTTGAGCTCGTGTAATCGTACCATATGTCTTCGTATTACTATAAAAGCGATCATTCTGTGCATACTCTTTGAAGACATAATATTTACCATTTGGCG
Source organism: Streptococcus sp. HMSC070B10 (assembly GCF_001808665.1). GTDB lineage: Bacteria > Bacillota > Bacilli > Lactobacillales > Streptococcaceae > Streptococcus. The sequence continues at coordinate 10,178 of NZ_KV794194.1, forward strand.
AATGTAATAGATAAGGTGCTGTGATAGATGTTGTTTGAATTCCCTTGTTGTCTTGAACTTCTGTCTCAGTTGTATTTCTCTCCAAAGTAGCTACATAGCTAGTATCAATTTTGGTAGATGGTCTTACAGTAGTAAATTTGTCTTGAAGGATACCTCCATTTTCCACCGCTGCAATGGCAGGAAGGAGCATTTTTCCTTGAGTATCAACAAAGCGAACCGCTACATCTCCATAGACAAGGCGTCCATCTGTTTTAACCATATCTGGGTTGGCAATTTTCCAGTCAGAATCAGCAGCTTGTTCGTATTGGTCTGTAAGATTTTTACCTTTGGCATCAACAACTGTCAATGTTCCCGGAACATTTGATTTAAAACCATTTCTAGCTTCATTCAGATAATTAACTGTGTGACTTGTCGGAACACGGTCAACTCCAAAATCTTTTGTACGTAATACATAGGTTCTGCCAGCCAACATCTTTCCAGAAACGAGTTCAAAGGTTAATTCATTATCAGCAGCCTTAAGAATCTTGAATTTGGCATGTTGACCAGGCTCTTCACGAGGTGCCTCCAAAATAACATTATGGCGATTTACCCTTGTTCTTGATGTATCAGGGCTAGTATTTATCATTTCGACATTGTGGGCACCACGTTCAACAAATTCACCGACAGTAGCAAACTTATTGAATTCTGTATCATTGATACGAACGGTGAAACGGGTCCCTGCACTAAAGTTTGATTTCCATGTTCCGATACGAAGAGTGCTGTTATATGTTTTGATACTACCATCATCATCCAACATAACATCACCTGTGAAGTTAGCTGTAGCTGGTGTATCATAAACTTTAGGTGCTCCTATATCTGTTTTAATCACAGTGTAATTCTTAGTGACTACATTTTGACCATTAACTGAAATAACACCAGTTACAGACTTATCCACGTTCACTCGAGGATAACGAATTCCACCTCTGTATTGAAGTTCAAAAGTAACATCATCTAAGCGTTCAATTTCGTCAGTAAAACGGTATGTTGCTTCAATATGACTCCCTTTGTCAATTAAATCCCATGATTCTTTTGTGTCCAAAGCAACGTCACGGTCTCCACGTGAAGCCCAGTATGAAAGGCTTCCAGCTTTGGCATTATCATTTTTCTGAACCAGACTCACTCGTTCTGCAAATACTTTACCTTCAGCAACCAATTTTTGAGGAAGATTATTATCTTGTGGCAATTCCTTCAAACCAATTGTAAAGATATCCCCCTTATGATAGGCACCATTTTTAAATTTTAATTGGAAGCGATAATCAGCAATACCTGTTGAAGTTACACGGTCGGCCATGTCAATTGTACCACTGGCAATAATATTTCCATTATCGATAGCTACATCCTGTGTTTGAGTTGGCGATAGACTAGCACTAATTTTCTTGCCGTGTCCTGCACGTTGCAACTCAGTATAAACTGTTTCAATAGCTGAATACAGTTGATTTAATTGAGTCTTAAGATTTTCTACACTAACAGATGAATCTTTCAACAAGGATTTTGATTGTGAAATCTGAATTGTTGCTGCCTTAACAGCTTCTTGAACTAAGGCTTTTTCTTCAGCTTTACGATCTGCTTCTTGAGCATAACGAACAGCAACTTGATTTAAAACTTCTGCTTCTGATACAACCTGTTCTAAGGTTGTTTTTTCGACTGATTTTTCTTCTTTTACGTTCTCACTTGAAGTAGGTGAGGTAGTTTTTTCTTCACTAGACTTAACTTCTTTAGAAGTGAATTCTTTTGAGTCCGAAGTTTTTGTCTCAGATGCTACCTTAGATTCTGCTTCCTTCTTAAGAAAGGCATTGATATCTAATTCTTCTTTTTCCAAAACTGGAGCTTGAAGAGTTGAAGGTAATTCTGCTATTTTTTCCTCAGATTTCTCTTGCTTGGTCTCTTCTGGTTTTTCAGAGACTTTTTGTTCTTCTTTTTCAGTGCGATGTGAATCTACTTTCTGTTCATCTGCACTCACATTTGAATAAGTACCAAAAACCATCAAGGCAGCTACAGCAACAGATACTGCACCAAAACTTGATTTTCTAATGGAATACTTGTTTACCTTATTCATTTGATTCCGTTTTACTCTTGAATACATATATTTTCTCTCTAACTTTTTATGATAAAAAAGGGAGTGGAATTGATGCTGTATTGACATACATTCTCACTCCCTAAAACACTACACTTCAATATTTTGTTGTCTAGAGTTTTGTTTTGATTTTATTCATCTCGTTTTGCTTTTCCAACTAAACTGAATCCAGCAATTAGGCCAAGCACTCCTAGAGCTTGAGCCATACCAGAAGAGTGACCAGCAGTTTTTGGAAGTTCTTTTTCCTCCTCTTTTGGAGCTGGAACTGCTGACGGCACTTTTGGAGCTGGGGTCGGGGTTGGAACTGGAGTTGGCGTAACTTGTGGAGTTGGAGTTGAAGTCGGTACCGGGTCCGGCGTAACTTGTGGAGTTGGGGGCGGAGTCGGAATTGGAGTTGGTGTAACTTGTGGAATTGGTTGAACATTTCTATAAGTTACAGTTACAACTTGATTTCCAGTTTCTGCTGTAATTCCTTGAACCGAATCTACCTTAGCAAGATCAGGATTGTATCCTGCAATGGTTGGAGACACCACTTCGTCAAAACTTGTTACTCCATCTTCAGAAACCCAAGATGTACTTGTAGTTTTACCTGTTACATTATCGATACTTAACATACGTGAAAAACTTACTTGATCATGGTGATCTTCACTTGCTTTTGTACCATCTGCAAATACATAATGGATCGTTCTCTCTACTACTTTAGGAACATCTTTTTTAACAGTGATCTTATGTTTCAATAGAACTGTATAGTCTTGAACTTTAGTTTCATCTGTATCAAAAGTTGCATCTGTAGGGAAACCATCTTTCTGTAATAAGTACCCTTTTTCTATCAATGATTTCAAAACAGTTTCTGTCGTATAAGCAATCTTTTCTCCAGATTTACCAGTAACATTGTCTGTATGAACGACCTCATCCTTATTATCAACATCTATATAACGAACCACTGCAACTTGATCTTTCTTGACGTAAATTACCTTTGTATCTTCACCTGGATTTTCAGGTGTGACACTTGTACGCTCTGGTTTGTAGCCTACAATTTCAGGTACTGCAGTTTCTCCAGCTTTACGAGGATCATTTGCATCATTCATGTATTGTGGTTGAGGAGCATTTACAATCACATTTCCAGAAGCATCTACTGGAATGATTTTACCCAAAGCTTTATATGTAACTGTATCTGTTGCTTTTGGTGAATCTGGCGTAACTGTCTTAGCACCAGCTTCTGATTTATCAGCAAAATATCCTGCCACAACTGGGACTTTAACTATGCCATAGGTATGGTTCTTGTTTTCCCAAGTTGTTTCTTTAGTCGCTTCATTATATGATCCCTTGAAGACAAAATCATTTTGCACATTATCTTTAGGAGTTGCAGAATCTGCACCAGTAAAGCTCACAGTTTGCTCTGTTTCCTTAGATACTGGATCAATAATTTCATTATATGTTACAAAGGTATCTTTTCCGATACGATCAGGATCAGATTCATCATTTGGTTCGATTGTCTTGTCAACAATATTATATCCCCAAACAGTTGGTTGCGTATTATTTAATACATGGAATTTTGGAGCCGCAGGAATTTTTGTTTCCGCTGCTTTTGTTGCATCGTTTGGATCATTATCATAGTACTTATAGAGAGCGTCTTCAATGTTTTGTACAACCTCTCCTTGTTCATTGATATATTGTCCTTTATTATTGACTGCTACAATACGTCCCATTTCTTTCAAGTCGACATTAACTTCTGTATCTTGAGGAGAATTTGGGTTAACCTCCATCGTTCCTATTTTATTCACAGTAGCATAGAATTTTGGTGTAATAGGAGTTCGTACTGCTTTGAACACTGCATTAACAGATGAATCAGCTTCTGAATTAGTTGAACTATCTGGCTCTGCTACAGTGGCACGTTTACCTCTTGATGAACGACGTACTGAACGCTCACCATTTTCTGTCACAGTTAAGCCTAATGGAGACTCTTGAGAATTAGTAACTTGTGGAGCTAAAGCTAGTCTTACACTAGATGATCTTACAACTCTTGTTACACTATTATTTGCTACTGTAGGAGTTGTAGCTGATGGTTGAGATGCTACTGGAGCTACAACATCTTGGTTTTTAATACCAGTAATCTTCCATTGTTCATAATTGATATCACCAGAAACCAAATTCACAAGAGCATTTCTTTCATAGCTGATATGTTGATCAATCGTTCCATATGCAGCTTTTCCATTTTTAAGGTAACGGAAGTTGATACGACGAGTTATTGTTTGAGTCAATTTCTCCATTCTCTCGACAGTACGTGGCCAATTTGGTGTATTTGGTTGTCCTGGATTGACTGGGGTGTTTGGTTGTGGTTTAGGATCTTTCGGTGTTACACGTTCAACACGTTCTGAAAGGGTTACAGTGTAGAC
>NZ_KV794195.1:0-316 GCF_001808665.1 Streptococcus sp. HMSC070B10
CACCGAAACCCGCGCTGAAGCCGGCACCAAAACCTAAAGAAACAACTCCTAAACAGGATAAATCACAATCTAAAGTTCAGACTGGCTGGGTAGGAAATTACTACCTCAAATCAGATGGGAAGAGAGCTAAAAATCAATGGGTAGATGGTGGTCGTTATTATGTTGATTCTGATGGAAAAAAGGTTAAAAGTGACTGGATTTATGATAAAAAGCATGGTTCCTATTATTATCTAACAGCAGAAGGAAGCTCTGCTCGCAATAAATGGGTAGGAAATTATTACCTCAAATCAGATGGAAAGATGGCCAAGAATGAATG
>NZ_KV794196.1:0-718 GCF_001808665.1 Streptococcus sp. HMSC070B10
TGGAAAGGGGAATAAACAAATGAAAAAAAACGACTTATTCATCGACGTATCTAGCCACAATGGATACGATATTACAGGTATTTTGGCTGACATGGGTACACAGAATACTATTATCAAAATTTCTGAAAGTACAAGCTATATCAACCCTTGCCTGTCCGCACAGGTCGAGCAATCAAACCCTGTCGGCTTTTATCACTTTGCTTGGTTTGGAGGAGATGCAGACGAGGCAGAACGAGAGGCACGCTACTTCCTTGATAATGTACCTCAAAAAGTAAAATACTTGTGTCTTGATTACGAAGATCACGCTAGCGGAGATAAACAGGCAAATACAGATGCTTGTATTCGCTTCATGGAAATCCTCAAAGAAAATGGCTATGAGCCAATCTATTACAGCTATAAGCCATTTACGCTCAATAATATCTATTATGAGCAGATTCTTGAGAAATTTCCAAACAGTCTTTGGATTGCCGGCTATGGGTTAAACGATGGAAATGCTGATTTTGAGTATTTTCCAAGCTTGGACGGGATCCGCTGGTGGCAATATTCTTCAAATCCGTACGACAAAAACATTGTTTTACTAGATGACGAAGAAGCCAAGTCACAATGGAAAAGAAATGATACAGGCTACTGGTACGTTCGAGAAGACGGATCTTATCCAAAAGAGAAGTTTGAAAAAATTGATGATGTCTGGTATTACTTCGACAACTCAGGCTACATG
>NZ_KV794197.1:0-552 GCF_001808665.1 Streptococcus sp. HMSC070B10
AGGGCATCGATGCGCCCATTCCCTCCAAGTTTCTTGTAGCTAGAGTGCATTTTGTGGATAATATCCGACTCGTGAACGCTTGTATAACCACGCTTGAGAGCGACAGTAATATCACGCTCCAGTCGTAGATACATAGTAGCTAGATGTGCTTCATCATGCACAGCAAGCTTGTTGTTGATTTCAGTTATATTTTGCTTGTTCTCCTCACCGATTGCATGGATAGTGCTCAATTCACCTTTCAACTCCTTGAACTGTTCTTGATTGAGATTTCCTGCTTTACTTGCTCGCATCCCAAACCAACCAGTAGCGATGACACCGATAGTAGGAGCAAGTTGAGTAATCGCATGTATCATTTTCTCGATTATTTCAGACCATGACATAAAATCCCCCTTACTCAATACGTGCCATGACCACAGTCAACACGCCTTGTTGTAGCATCTCAGCAAGAGCCTGGTCCTTGTATGTATAGCCCTCATTAGCCTGCATCTGGAACTTAAAGATAGTCTTGGTTCCACTTGGCCATTTTGGATTCGTATCAAACGGATAAGGCAT
>NZ_KV794198.1:0-268 GCF_001808665.1 Streptococcus sp. HMSC070B10
GAGCTATGTATATTATGGCCATTGAAATTGCGACTGCTATTGATGGTCAGATTAGCGAAGATGATAAAGAGAGCTGGTTAAGTGTGGAGGAATTTAAAAAACGGCATGAGGCAATCCTTTCGATGAGTTATGAAGAGGCTAATGAGCTGAGTTTGGAAGAAATTCCATTTATGGACGATGTGAGAGACCCAGTTTGGGCAGAAGATGACCGTAGGAATGAAGAATACATCAAAATCCATGGTGAACCAGTTTATGACGATGAGGAAGA
>NZ_KV794199.1:0-94375 GCF_001808665.1 Streptococcus sp. HMSC070B10
CTGGGATATCTTTCTTAGGTTGTTCGCCATCTTCTGTTGGATAGTTTGGAATTTCATTTCCGTCTTTATCCTTGTGACTTGTCTTAACTTTCTCATAAACGTGCTCTGTATCACCGTTTGGAAGTTTCTTAGTTTCTACGAAGCGGTAACCTGGAATATCTTTCTTAGGTTGTTCGCCATCTTCACTTGGATTTCCTGGAATCTCATTTCCTTCTTTATCCTTGAATGATGTCTTAACTTTTTCGTAGATGTGTTTTGTATTTCCTTTTTCGTCTACTTCAGTTTTAACAATCTTGTATCCTGGGATATCTTTAGTTGGTTTAGTTCCATCTTCTGTTGGTGAAAGTGGGTTGCCATCTTTATCAACGAATGAAGTATCAGGACGAACTGTTGGAGTGTAAGTAGCTGTTACTGGTGTACCATTCTTATCTACACGTTTAACGGTTACGCCTGTTGCTTGACCTACGAAGTCAGGTTCTGGGGTGAAGGTTACTTTACCGTTTTCATCGATTGTGTATGTTCCTTCACCTGGTACTTTCTTCTCAGTTGTGCCATCGTCAAATGTTGGTTTAACAGTTTCATCGATTTCAACTGGAACTTCCTTACCGTTGATTGTAACTTTTCCACCTTCAAATGTTGGTGTGCCTTCTTGAGGTTGTCCTTTAGGACCTTCTGATTCAGAATCTTTTGAAGTTGGTGTTACTGGAACGACTACAGGAGTGTACTTAGCTGTGATTGGTGTGCCGTTCTTATCTACACGTTTAACAGTTACACCTGTTGCTTGACCAGTGAATGTTTTCTCTGGGGTGAAGGTTACTTTACCGTTCTCGTCGATTGTGTATGTTCCTTCGCCTGGTACTTTCTTCTCAGTTGTGCCATCTTCGAATGTTGGCTTAACAGTTTCGTCGATTTCTACAGTTTTTTCTTCACCATTTACAGTAACTTTTCCACCTTGGAATACTGGTTTGCCTGTTTGAGTTGAACCTTGGATATCTTCAGTTACAGCGTCTGTTCCTGTTGGTGTTGCTTTCTTAACAACTGGAGTGTATTTAGCTGTTACTGGTGTGCCGTTCTTATCTTCGCGTTGAACTGTAACACCTGTTCCTTTACCTGTGAAGTTCTTTTCTGGTGTGAAGGTTACTGTTCCATCTGGAGCTACTGTATATGTTCCTTCACCTTCGATAGTTACTGAATCAACTGGATCTCCTGTTTTCGGATCTACCAATTTAGCTGGTTTATCTTCATCAATTTCAACAGTTTTTTCTTCACCATTTACAGTAACTTTTCCACCTTTAAATGTTGGTGTTCCTTCTTGAGTAGCACCTTGAACATTTGTAGTGATGACATCTGAACTTGTTGGTGTTGCTGGTTTCACAACTGGTGTGTAAGTAGCTTTAACTGGCGTGCCGTTCTTATCTTCGCGTTGAACTGTGACACCTGTTCCTTTACCTGTGAAGTTCTTTTCTGGGGTGAATGTAACTGTTCCATCTGGAGCTACTGTGTATGTTCCTTCACCTTCGATAGTTACTGAATCAACTGGATTTCCTGTTTTTGGATCTACCAATTTAGCTGGTTTATCTTCATTGATTTCAACAGTTTTCTCTTTACCATCGATTGTTACTGTTCCACCCTTGAATTCAGGTTTACCTGTTTGAGTTGAACCTTGAATATTTTCAGTTACAGCATCTGTTCCTGTTGGTGTTACTGGTTTAACTTCCGGTGTGTATGTAGCTTTAGCTGGTGTGCCGTTCTTATCTTGACGAACTACCTCAACACCTTTGGCTACTCCTGTAAATTGTGGTTCTGGCTTGAATGTTACTGTTCCATCTGGAGCTACTGTGTATGTTCCTTCACCTTCTACAGTGACTGAATCAACTTGTTCTCCAGTTTTTGGATCTACCAATTTAGCTGGTACTGTATCGTCGATTTCAACAGTTTTCTCTTCACCGTTAACCATAGCTGTTCCACCTTGGAATACTGGTTTGCCTGTTTGAGTTGCACCTTGAACATCTACAGTTTTAGCTGGTTCTGCTGTTGGTGTTACAGGTACGATAGATGGAGTATAAGTTGTAGAAACTTTTGTTCCATTTGCGTCCTCTGCTTGAACATCAGCAGGTGTAACATTACCTGTGTAAGATTTATCTGTTGGTGTGAAGGTTACTTCACCTGTTGCTGGATCAATTGAGTAAGTACCTACTGGAGTTACTCCGTCCTCAGCATATGCTGGAGTTGTTTGACCAGCTGGAACTTCATTTCCTTCTTTATCAAGAAGCTTGTAAGAGTTCTCTTTGATTGGAGCAATAGTGTCTCCAGGAGCGAATGTTGGAGTTCCTTTTTGAGTTTCACCTTGGATAGCTTCTGATGTAGCTGGTTCTGCTGTTGGAACTACCGGAGTAATCTTCGGTGTGTAAGTTGTTTCTACAGCTGTACCATTCTTATCTTTAGCTTGAACTCGTACTGGTTGTACTTCACCTGAATATGTCTTATCTGTTGGTTCGAATACTGCAACAGCTTTTCCATCTACAGTTTTAAGAGTGTACTTACCAATTACGTTTCCTTCTGGATCTTTAGCTGGTACTTCAGTAGCTGGTTGTCCATCTTCACCTAGAAGTGTGTAAGTAGATGGATCGATTTCTACAGTTTTTTCTTCTCCAGCAATTGTAGTTTTTCCTGCTTCAAATGAAACTGGACTTTCTTGAGTCTTACCTTGAACATCTTCAGTTGTAGCTGGTGTTGCTGTTGGTGTTACTCCTACGATGTTTGGAGTGTAAGTTGTAGAAACTTTTGTTCCATTCTTATCTTCAGCTTGAACTTTAGCTGGTTGTACTGGTCCTGTGTAAGATTTGTCTGTTGGTGTGAAGGTTACTACACCTGTTGTTGGATCTACAGTGTATTCCCCAACTTTTTTACCACTTGGGTCTAGAGCATCTACTGGTCCATTTGCTTCTGTTCCATCTGGATTTAATAATTTTACAGAACCCTCTTTAATAGGTACTTCTGTATTTCCTTCTGTAAATGTTGGTTTACCTGTTTGAGTTTCACCTTGTACTCCTGTTGAAGTAGCTGGAGTTGCTGTTGGGTTAACAGGTGTTACAGTTGGAGTGTATTTTGCAGTAGCTGTAGCTGTTACAGGTTGACCATTTTTATCTTGACCTACTGGTGCTGTTAATGATACATCAATACCTTTAGCAGTTCCTGTAAATTGTGGTTCTGGAGTAAATGTTACCGCTCCAGTTGTTGGATCGATTGTATAAGTTCCTTCACCTTTTACAGTTACAGTTGTTTCATCTGTTGGTTGTCCAGTCGCTGGATCTACCAATTTAGCTGGGTAGTTAGCACTTGGTGTTACCGCATCTGGTGCAGTTCCATCTCCATCTTTATCTACGTCGATTGAGAATTTAGGTGTTTTCGTTTGTGGTTTACCTTGGATATCAGTTGACTCTTCTGGAGTTCCAACGATTGCTTTTGGAGTTACTGTTGGAATGTAACGACCATCCATAGAACCTTTAGCAGCTAAGCCAGTTAGTTGAACTTGTTCACTGACTAATTCTAGTTGGTCTTTAGCTTCACCTGCACCACCGATGATTTGGCGACCTTCGTTACCCCAACCAGTAGTGTTACCATTGATATCTGTACGACGAATCGTAATACCATCTGCTGTACCTACAAAGTTTGCTTCTGGGATAAATTCTACATCTACATTTGCACCGTTATCAGTAATCTTGTATTTACCTTGCCCTGGTACTACATAGTATCCATCTACTAGGTCAGCATCTGTTACTAATGTACCATCTGGTTTAACGATTTGTGATTTAACAGTTGTATCTATTGCATTGTCTTTATCAAAATCATAGTTCTTTTGACCATATGCGTTGAATGCTACAGTAGATGTTTGAGTTGCACCTTGTACATCTGTTGTTTCTCTCTTAGTTCCACGTGGTGGAATTGTTTGTTGGATTTGGAAATCTTCTACTTCACCTGAGTAGGCAATACCAGTAGGAGCCTTGACATCTGCTTTATCGTATGCAATACGAAGACGTGTAGCTAATTTAGTTGCACTGGTATCCACATTTTGAACTGTGTTTGTCCAAGTAAGAGTAACCTTACCATCAGCAGTCACTTCTGTCACACCAGCGGCTTCATCTTCATCGAATTTTCCATTGTTGTTAAAGTCAATCCAACCGTTAACGTAAGCTTTAGCTTCTCCGTCTAGGTGGGCATCGAACGTCATTGAGTAAGTTCCATCGTTAACTTTTTTCAACTTATAGTTATCATTTGGAGCAACATCATCACCCATCAATTGACGAGCACCTTCATCAGCATTACCGATACCATTGATATCATCGTATACAAAGGCATTTGTTTTGTTAATTGGAGTTGTACGAACATCAACGTCAGCCGGTACAGAACCTAGATATGGTTGGTGTTGACCGTCAGACTTAGAAATAGAGTGGGCTACACGACCGTATGAAGCTGGAGCATCCCCTTCATCTAGGACCATAAATCCAAGCATAGATCCTTGTTGCCCATTAGACATAATATACATACCAATATTTTTGGCATTACGAGTCATTACCAATGGAGTGGAGAAACCTGAATCACGGTGAGTTGAGACCGGTCCGAAAACTTGTGTCCCTAATCCATCCGCATGAATCGTTCCATCTTTTGCTGTTGCAGTAATTACTGTATCTGATGTAACTGTTGTATTGAAGAATCCTGCACCTTTGTCAGCTAAGAATGGAGCGAAAGCTGGTTTACCACTTCCTTCAAGCGTGTAAGAAATACCTAATTGGCCATCTGCACGATTTTGTCCATGACCTGCAGTAGCCACTGTTCTGCGTTCATAGATTTCCCCAATATATGAACGAGCTGTTTCCTTACCTGGTACATTGGAGTTTGATAACTCAGTTACTAACTCAAAACCATCACCATCTGTTTTATAGATTTCAACTTCGGATGAACCAGCTTCTTCCCCTGTTAAGAATACAACGTTGGCTGGAACTTCTGTTCCATTTAATGTAGCTTTAACTGAGAATTCTACCCCTACGTTAGCTCCATCTTTAACAGACTGGATAACCGTTTTACCTTTAGTATCCATTCCGTTTGTTTTCGCAACAGAGTATGAACCTTGGTTTACGACTTTCAACTCAGCTGGAGTATTGTCTTTGTATACGTTTTGAGCATTGGCATCGTATCCTGCTCCACCACGTTTTTTGTACTCATCCGTTGAGTTAAATGGTGCTAGTTTAGTAACTGTCAAAGTCACAACATATCCTGGAGAGATTTCTTGTGTAAACTTAGTACCTACTTTAAGCTTACCACCATCACCAAGATTTTCAATTTTCGCTTTCGGATTTAAAATGTCAAACCACTTGATTTGTTTTGTCAGACGTTCTGTGTTTTTATCTGCGTATTGCTTCCAGTGATTTGCTTGTTCTTCTTCTGAAAGAGGTGGAGTTGTAACCGTATCAGCAATGTCTGCTAAGACTGCTGAAAACTTACCATCACGACCAATACCTGCATTTTTCAGCTCATTGTATACTGCAAGGATTGACTCATTCAGGCGTGCAAGTTGCGCATCCACTTGCTCTTTGGTCACGCTCTTTTCAGCTAAAAGAGATTTTGTTTCCGCAAGAACTGCTTGGTTTTTAGCTACTGCCGCTTCAACAGCTGCTTTATTTTCTTCCTTCACTTCCTTTTTAGAAAGTTCAGCAGTTGCTAATTTATTAGTCACTTCTGCTTCAGATGAAGCTTTGTCAAGTGCTGTTTTAGCTTCTGAAAGAGATTTTTCTGCTGGAGTAGCTTTCTTTTCAGCTTCAGCTTTAGCAGCTGCTTTTTCAGCTTCTAATTTTTTCTGTTGACCCATGGCATCTGATTCAGCTACGGCTTGACCCAATGCTGAAAGTTTGTCAGCTAAAGTATTCACATCCAATTGACTTGCTTCTGGATTTGAAAGTGTTGCTTTAGCTGTAGCTAAAACTTCCTTAGCTGAGTTTACTACAGACGCATCTGCATTTTTAGCAGATGCTAATTTCATTTCTAAAGTAGCAATATTCGCTTCAAGAGCTGCTTTATTTGCTTTCTTAGCTTCCTGTACTTTAACTTCAGGTTTTGCTTCTTCTACTTTAGTTTCTGGCTTCACGGCTTCCTTTTCTTTATTAGAATCCGCTTGATTTGCTGGGGCAGTAGTTGCAGCTACTGATGCTTCTGCACCTTGAACTTCCGTTGCTGATACCGCACCATTTCCAAGGAACATCAAACCAGCTGCAACTGCTACTGATGCTGCTCCAAAGCTATATTTCCGGATACCATAACGGATGTACTTTTCTACTCTATAATCTTGTTGTTGCTTGCCTTTCATTTAGACCCACAACCTCCTTTTTTATTTTGATGTCGATTTACAAGTTATTGATATCGCAAACTCACATCTAACCTCAGATGAAAACAAAAGATGTTAGAAGTGAAGTTTGATATCATAAAATTGTCTACAACATACACCTTTATGATATCATATTTCCTAGTCTATGGCAAATAAAATGACTTATTTTTTTATTCTAAATTTAAAATAAATATTTTCCAAAAATACAATAATGTTCTGACTATTTAACTTGTTTTGTTAGATATATCAAAGAGTTATAGGTTACATACTATATTTTGTAGTTTTAATATATTAATTTAAATTAACTCTACATGTATATTTTGCTGTTCACAGACAAAAACTTGTCTCTACTGTAAGATACAATTTTTTTGATTCATTATCCATTTTTTCAATAATTTACTCTCCAGCTCATTAGATTTATTTTAAATTCCAGTCAATTAAAAACTCTAGCTAGTTCATAACTCTAAAAATAGCTATCTTTATTTTAGACAGAATGAAATAGATAACCAGTAACCTTCTTTAAAAGAGAAGGATTTTCTATTCACTCTATTTTCCCTAACTGTGCTATACTTAATTTAGTACATTCTTTGAGATTGGAGCTAGTATGAAAATCCATAAAACTGTGAATCCTGTTGCCTATGAAAACACCTATTATTTGGAAGGCGAAAAGGACCTCATCGTTGTCGACCCTGGTAGCCATTGGGAAGCTATTCGTCAGACAATAGAGAACATCAACAAACCTATCTGTGCTATTCTCTTGACCCACGCCCATTATGACCATATCATGAGTCTGGACTTGGTTCGCGAGACTTTTGGCAATCCACCTGTCTATATCGCAGAGAGTGAAGCCAGCTGGCTCTATACTCCTGTCGATAATCTCTCTGGACTTCCCCGCCACGATGATATGGCAGATGTGGTCGCAAAACCTGCAGAACACACCTTTGTCTTTCATGAAGAATACCAACTAGAGGAATTTCGTTTCACTGTCTTGCCAACACCAGGTCACTCTATCGGTGGTGTTTCTATCGTCTTTCCTGATGCTCACCTAGTCTTGACGGGAGATGCTCTATTTCGAGAAACCATCGGACGGACCGACCTTCCGACTGGTAGCATGGAGCAACTCCTTCATAGTATCCAGACCCAACTCTTCACTCTACCAAACTATGATGTCTATCCAGGGCATGGTCCAGCTACTACTATTGCCCACGAAAAGACTTTCAATCCCTTTTTCTAGCAAGCAAAAAACCAAGGAATTTTTCTCCTTGGTTTTTGTGTACTGCTATTCAATTCTCCATTCTTTGACTTTAGAATCTAGCCTAGTTTTAAATTTCATCAAATACTAGTTGACTGGTGCAAATTCTTTCCAATCAAATTTAGCTAAATCAAGTTCATTAGAAGAAATCCCTAAGATTTGCTCTGGCTTTTGATCACTACCAATTTGAAAGATTCCTTCTTTAATCTTCTGTACTCCGTCTTTATCAAAAGCATATAGACTTAAGTTCATTTCTGGTCGTGTTGACTGCCAGTCTGCATATCTGACTTGACCATTTTCATAGATAACTAAACTGGAACGAAAACCACCTGCAGAAGCTACATAAGCTGTATGAAGCAACTTGGGTTGTTTATTCTCCAAATAGTAAATGGCCCCTATATATTTTTTATCTCCAATAATCAATTCATCCTGACCATCCTTATTTAAATCAGCAAACACATAATGAAGACTAGCTGGTTTATCGTAAGTGCTTAGTGTAAAGATATAGCTATACTCTTCAGAAAAAATCTTGTTCTGTTTCAACTTTTCATACAAGGATTCTCGGTCACCACTACTTAAAAGTGCCTGATAGTGATTGTACCGCTCTATTACTTCCTTGTACAAATCTTTTCCTGTTTCGCTTTTCGTTTCCATTGTTGTTGACGGCGTTGCAATTGAAGAACTTGTACTAGTTTGACTCTCTGACTTCGTAGAGGTTTCCTTCTGTTCCTCTTTGGTAGAAGATGACTGTGTTGCCGAAGGTTCTATTGTTTCATCTTTTTTGTTTGCTTCACAAGATGCTAAAACAAAAACAGTAAGAATAGCTGAAAGCATTATTAAAAATTTCTTCATGTTAACCTCTTTAACCCATTCTATGCAGATTTACGGATTTTAGTATTAGATTTGATTCATTACCAAATAATCACGCGGTCTTCTGGTGAACGCCACATACCGTCTCCTTCTTTGACATCATAGGTTGTAAAGAAATCATCGAAGTTTGGTACTTGTACATTAACACGGAGTTTGGCTGGTGCGTGCACATCCACGCTAGCCAAAAGTTTCATAAATTCTGGACGACCTTTCATACGCCAGATGCGACCGAAGTTGTAGAAGAACTCTTCTGCTGAGAAATCTGGTTCTCTCTTAGCTGCTTCAAGCGCTGCAGCGATTCCTCCCAAGTCAGCCACGTTTTCTGATACAGTCAATTTACCGTTAATGGTTGCTCCATAAGAATCCTGTCCATCAAATTGGTCAATAACTTTTTGCGTTTTCTCCTTGAAGGCAGTATAGTCACTCTCTGTCCACCAATCCTTGAGGCTACCATTTTCATCAAAGGATGCTCCGTTGGTATCAAAGGCATGGGAAATTTCGTGAGCAATAACTGCACCAATACCACCGTAGTTAGCAGAAGATGACTGATGCAAGTCATAGAAAGGTGCCTGTAAAATAGCCGCCGGGAAGACAATCAGGTTCTTCTGTGGATTGTAGTAGGCGTTGACCATATGAGCAGGCATGCCCCACTCCTTGTAGTCTACAGGCTGGTTCCACTTGCTCCAACTGTGTTTGATTTCCACACGCGCAAAGGCTAGAGCATTGTCAAAAAGACTAGCATTTTCATTTACTACTTTGTCCTTATAACGTTCTGGCAATTCTTCTGGGTAACCGATATAAGGCTTGATGACATTGAGTTTGACGATGGCCTTGTCACGAGTTTCAGGAGTCAGCCAGTCATTTTTAGCTAAACGTTCCTTATAGACATCAATCATAGTTGCCACTTTTTTCTCCACGTCTGCCTTGGCTTCTGGGGAGAATTTTTCATGGGCATACCAGAGGCCCAAGGCTTGTTTGAATGGACCTTGTGCTAGCTGGTAGGCAGCTTTAACCTTGTCTTTGGCTTCTGGAACTCCAGATAGCGCACGGCTGTAAGCACCTGACAAGACACGGATTTCTTCTGTTAAATAGCTAGTTGAGAGATTGACAACACTCAAAATCAAGGTTGCCTTGAGGAGAGGCCAAGCTTCTTCACTATAGAATTGCTCTGCGGCTTGCCAGAAACGTTCCTCGTCTACGATAACCTTGTCTGGTACTTGTCCAAGAACGACTTGGAAAAAGTCATCCAAAGGTAGGGCAGGCGCGAATTTCTTGAAATCTTCGTAAGCATATGGATGGTAGAGTTTAGCATATTCTGAACTTTCTTCATTAGAGAGCACCACTGCTGCAACTCGACGGTCCAATTCTAGTCTTTTCTCTAGCAAGTCTTCAATTTCTTCATCAGAGAAATCATAAGCCTTGAGGAGATTTGCGCTGGTTTCTTTCCAAAGAGTCAAGAGTTCTTCGCGTTGAGGATGGTCTTCTGCATAGTAGGTCGTATCTGGCAGGATCGTGCTTGGAGCGCTAGCCCATAGAACATTGATTCTGGCATCCATAAAGTCTGGCGATACACCAAAAGGAAGGAAATTAGGTTTTCCTGCAAGCTCAAACTCTGCTAGTTTAGCTGCAAAATCCTCAAAAGTCTCCAATTCTTGGAATTCTTTAAGAAGTGGTAAGACAGGTGTGATACCGTCAGCTTCTCTCTTGTCAAAATCACGAACTAGGCGGTGGTATTTGACAAAGTTTGCCAAGATAGCATCCTCAGGCACCTCTTGACCTGCCAACCACTTGTCTGTTGTCGCCAGCATCAGGTCTTCAATTTCCTGGTCTAAATCAACAAAACCTCCCGTTTGAGACTTATCTGCTGGAATTTCAGCTGTCTTCTGCCATTCTCCATTGATTGCATCATAAAAATCGTCTTGATAACGTGTCATCTTGTTCTCGCTTTCATTTGTACTTGTTTTTAGCTTAACAAAAATTACCTGGGAATGCAATTAAAAATGAACTGATATTTTCTATTGTTTTTCAGTTATTATTTTAATTTTTTCAAAAATTAACTTGACTTAATTTTTTTTTTAAGGTATATTAAGAGGCAGGAGGAATACAAGTTTATGATACGTATCGAAAACCTCAGTGTCTCCTACAAAGAAACGTTGGCACTTAAGGATATTTCACTAGTGCTCCAAGGACCAACAATTACCGGTATTATTGGTCCAAACGGTGCTGGGAAATCAACATTATTAAAAAGTATGCTGGGAATTATCCCACATCAAGGTCAGGCATTTCTCGATGACAAGGAAGTGAAAAAATCCTTACATCGAATCGCCTATGTCGAACAAAAAATCAATATCGACTACAACTTTCCCATCAAGGTCAAGGAATGTGTCTCGCTAGGACTATTTCCCTCTATCCCTCTCTTTCGAAGTTTAAATACTAAACATTGGAAGAAAGTGCAAGAAGCCCTTGAAATCGTCGGCCTAGCTGACTACGCTGAACGTCAAATCAGTCAACTGTCTGGAGGTCAGTTCCAGCGGGTCTTGATTGCCAGATGTTTGGTTCAGGAAGCCGACTATATCCTCTTGGATGAACCCTTTGTTGGGATTGACTCTGTCAGTGAGGAAATCATCATGAATACGCTGAGAGATTTGAAAAAAGCTGGTAAGACGGTTCTCATCGTTCACCACGACCTCAGCAAGGTTTCCCACTACTTCGATCAAGTCTTACTTGTCAATCGAGAAGTGATTGCCTTTGGTCCGACCAAAGAAACCTTTACCGAAGCCAATCTCAAAGAAGCTTACGGTAATCGACTCTTTTTCAATGGAGGTGACCTATGATTGCAGAATTTATCGATGGATTGCAAAAATTCCATTTCCTACAAAATGCCTTGATAACAGCTATTGTCGTCGGGGTCGTAGCTGGAGCTGTGGGATGTTTCATCATTCTACGTGGGATGTCACTCATGGGAGATGCTATTTCACATGCTGTCTTACCAGGTGTAGCCCTCTCCTTTATCTTGGGAGTTGACTTCTTTATCGGAGCCATTGTCTTTGGATTGCTAGCTGCTATCATCATTACCTACATCAAGGGGAACTCGATTATCAAAAGCGATACCGCCATCGGCATTACCTTTTCTTCTTTCTTAGCCCTCGGTATCATCTTGATTAGTGTCGCTAAAAGTTCAACTGACCTTTTCCATATCCTTTTTGGTAATATTCTAGCCGTCCAAGATACGGATATGTTTATCACTATGGGCGTAGGGGCGGTCATTCTCTTGTTAATCTGGATTTTCTTCAAGCAACTCTTGATAACTTCCTTTGATGAACTTCTGGCTAAAGCCATGGGAATGCCTGTCAATTTCTATCACTACCTCCTCATGATACTCCTGACTCTCGTGTCTGTGACAGCCATGCAAAGTGTTGGAACTATCCTGATTGTAGCCATGCTGATTACCCCAGCTGCAACTGCTTATCTGTATGCTAATAGCCTGAAAAGTATGATTTTCCTTTCCTCAACCTTTGGAGCTACAGCTTCAGTTTTGGGACTCTTTATTGGCTATAGTTTAAACTTAGCAGCTGGTTCTAGCATCGTACTTACAGCTGCTAGCTTCTTCTTAATCAGTTTCTTTATCTCTCCTAAACAACGATATTTGAAACTGAAAAATAAACATTTGTTAAAATAAGGGGCAAAACCCCAATAAATTGGAGGATCTAATGAAAAAATTAGGTACATTACTCGTTCTCTTTCTTTCCGTTATTGCTCTTGTAGCATGTGCTAGCGGAAAAAAAGATGCAGCTTCTGGTCAAAAACTAAAAGTTGTTGCTACAAACTCAATCATCGCTGATATTACTAAAAATATTGCTGGTGACAAGATTGATCTTCACAGTATCGTTCCGATTGGACAAGACCCACACGAATACGAACCACTCCCTGAAGATGTTAAGAAAACTTCTGAGGCTGACCTCATTTTCTATAACGGTATCAACCTTGAAACAGGTGGCAATGCTTGGTTTAGCAAATTGGTAGAAAATGCTAAGAAAACTGAAAACAAAGACTACTTTGCAGTCAGCGAAGGCGTTGATGTTATCTACCTTGAAGGAAAAAATGAAAAAGGTAAAGAAGACCCACACGCTTGGCTTAACCTTGAAAATGGAATTATCTTTGCTAAAAATATCGCCAAACAATTGAGCGCTAAAGATCCTAACAACAAGGAATTCTATGAAAAAAATCTCAAAGAATATACTGATAAGCTAGACAAACTTGATAAAGAAAGTAAGGATAAATTTAATAACATCCCTGCTGAAAAGAAACTCATTGTAACCAGCGAAGGAGCATTCAAATACTTCTCTAAAGCCTATGGTGTCCCAAGTGCATACATCTGGGAAATCAATACTGAAGAAGAAGGAACACCTGAACAAATCAAGACCTTGGTTGAAAAACTTCGCCAAACAAAAGTTCCATCACTCTTTGTAGAATCAAGTGTAGATGACCGTCCAATGAAGACTGTCTCACAAGATACAAATATCCCAATCTACGCACAAATCTTTACTGACTCTATCGCAGAACAAGGTAAAGAAGGCGACAGCTACTACAACATGATGAAATACAACCTTGACAAGATTGCTGAAGGATTGGCAAAATAATACTCTTCGAAAATCTCTTCAAACCACGTCAGCTTCCATCTGCAACCTCAAAACAGTGTTTTGAGCAACCTGCGGCTAGCTTCCTAGTTTGCTCTTTGATTTTCATTGAGTATATGCCTCTGAAAAACGTCATTCTCACATGAGCTGGCGTTTTTTCTATCCCCATATTTCCGGTCAAATCATTGGAAAATTCCGACTGTTTCAGCTAAAATGGAAGAAAAAAGATTGGAGTATCCTATGGTAACTTTCCTCGGAAATCCTGTTAGCTTTACAGGTAAACAACTACAAGTCGGCGACAAGGCACTTGATTTTTCTCTCACTACAACAGACCTTTCTAAAAAATCTCTAGCTGATTTTGATGGGAAGAAAAAAGTCTTGAGTGTCGTGCCTTCTATCGATACAGGTATCTGCTCAACTCAAACGCGTCGTTTTAATGAAGAACTGTCTGGACTGGATAATACGGTTGTCTTGACTGTCTCTATGGACCTCCCTTTTGCCCAAAAACGTTGGTGTGGTGCTGAAGGTATTGAAAATGCCATCATGCTCTCGGACTATTTCGACCATTCCTTTGGACGTGATTATGCCCTCTTAATCAATGAGTGGCACCTATTGGCACGCGCAGTCTTTGTCCTTGATACTGACAATACTATTCGCTACATTGAATACGTGGACAATATCAACTCTGAACCAAACTTCGAAGCCGCAATTGCAGCTGCTAAAGAACTAAATTAGAAGCCATTGTGGCAGATAGCTAGAGAAATCTAGCTTTTTTTGATATACTAGATAAAGATATTAGACAAGAGGAAACGAATGACCCCGAATAAAGAAGATTATCTAAAGTGTATTTATGAAATTGGCATAGATTTGCATAAGATTACCAACAAGGAAATTGCGGCTCGTATGCAAGTCTCTCCCCCTGCCGTAACTGAAATGATTAAACGGATGAAGAGCGAAAACCTCATCCTCAAGGACAAGGAATGCGGCTATCTACTAACTGACATCGGCCTCAAACTGGTCTCTGAGCTCTATCGTAAGCACCGTTTGATTGAAGTTTTTCTAGTCCATCATTTAGACTATACGAGTGACCAGATTCACGAGGAAGCTGAAGTCTTGGAACACACTGTCTCTGATTTATTCGTGGAGAGACTAGAAAAATTACTTGGATTCCCCAAGACCTGCCCTCACGGAGGAACTATTCCTGCCAAGGGAGAACTCTTAGTTGAAATCAATAACCTGCCACTAGCTGACATCAAGGAAGCTGGCGCCTACCGCCTGACTCGGGTGCACGATAGTTTTGACATTCTCAATTATTTGGATAAGCACTCACTTCACATCGGTGACCAGCTCCAAGTCAAGCAGTTTGATGGCTTCAGCAACACCTTCACTATCCTTAGTAAAGACGAGGACTTACAAGTAAGTATGGACATTGCAAAACAACTCTATGTCGAGAAAATCAACTAATTTCTCAAGTCCCCCAACCAACCCTGAAAGTTTGATTTTCAGGGTTTTATTTCTAGCATTTGATTTTACTCTCATTTAGTTGTAGAATGTTTGTAAAAAACAAGAAAGATAGTTTAACCTATGAAAAAATCACTAAAAATTTTTGCGACATCTAAATGGTTTGACCTCTTTGGGGTTGCTTTAGTCGTTGGGATTGCGATTGCATCTGGTTACCTCAACTCCCGCCTCGATAAATTCGTAGACTGGGGACCATGGACAGCTCTTGTACCCTTTGGATTGATTTCCGTAACCAACGTTGGGATTTCCATGTTGTCCACTCGTTTCACGGGGAAATTAAGCAAATGGGGAAATTACTTTGGTATTGTTAATACCATTTTGTCCGGTGCTATTGATTATATCCTTGGAAATAAGGCGGCTATTATCACCTATCCCGTCACCTTCCTCATTTATACCTTTGCTATTAAGAAATGGGAAGCTTCGCAAGAAGGCAGACCCAACCAAATGAGCCAAAAACAGCTAAAATTGGCGGCCATCATCATTTCAATCATCGCCTTCCTCTTTGCCTTTGTGACAAACTTTATCGGCTATGGAGGAAAGATGAATCTCCTTGCCTATGTAACAACAATTGCCTTTGCACTCTCACTCATTGCCAATGCTTTTAACGCATTGAAACTAACAACTCAGTGGGGCTTTTGGTTGATTTACAATTTCGTTCAGCTGACAAAGGCTGGTATTCAAGGAAATTTTGCCAATATCGGAAAATACATCTTCTATATCCTCAATGCAATCGGAGCTTTATTTGTCTGGAATGATGAAGAAGTAAGATAATAGAAGAAAACTTAAATAAAAAAACAAGTCGACTTAAGAGAATCTCCCTTCTGCTATTTTTATCATTTTACTTGTAACTCCCATTCTTTTGGAGTAGAATGAAGCTAGATAAAAGAGGGAGGTCATCTTATGAAAAATCTCTTTAGAATCCATTTTATAGCAATTGCAGTCATCGATTTGCTACTATTTGCATTTTTTAGCACTAGACCCGAGACAGCTTTCGACCGGCTCTTGCTCTCTGGTTTTATTTTCCTCCTTACTCAAGGACTCCTGTTATTTCGCTTGCTTGTCCAACTCAAACATCAATTCACTGAGATTTATCCTCAAATCAATAAAAAGATTCGCTTCTACTATTTAGGGGTTCTCTCCATTGATTTTCTATTTTTTGTCCTTTTAGCCTTCGTTAGTTCTCATCGTTTTTCATCTCTTATGCCAATCATCACTGCTTGCCATTCTACTTTATATTATATGACGGCTGACTACCTAAGAGAACACTATCCAGATTTTTACGATAAACACATCTCTTTATGGGAGTGTCTCTAAGGAAAAGGAGGTTTTAGCATGAAAAAAATCATCTTCATCAAAAGCATTCAACTCCTTGTCATTGATGGAATCATGCTGGCATTTTTGACATTTAAAGAGGGGCTTACTTGGGATTGGATTTTGATTTATAGCGGTTGGCTCATTTTCTTTCATCCTGTGCTATTGACCTATCTTTCTAACCAACTTTGTGACCACTTTAGTCACCTCTATTCCCAGATTAGACCGAGATTCTGGCGTTTTGCCTTACAAAGCCTCTTATGGGATATCTTGATGATTCTCTCCTTGCTGTTTTTAAGGGGTATCCCACTTTTCCTTCAGGGAACTCTCCTCGTCCTAGGACATCTCGTCCCTTCCTATCGCATCTGCCAAAGCCTGAAAAGAGATTTCCCCAAGGCCTATCAAGAACCGATTTCATTTTGGAGTATTTTGTAATAGATAAGAAAAACCAAGCCGACTGGGCTTGGTTTTTCTTATCTATTTTTAGTATCAAGGATAATGGTAACTGGACCGTCATTGACCAGTTCAACCTGCATATCCGCTCCAAAGATGCCTGTCTGAACGGGTACTTCTTGCGCTAATTTTTGATTGAATGCATCATAGAAGTCTGATGCCATATCAGGCTTGGCTGCCCCTGTAAAGGCTGGACGATTGCCTTTCTTGGTATCCGCAAAGAGGGTAAACTGAGAAATAGAAAGGATTTCTCCTTCAATATCTTTGACAGACAGGTTCATCTTACCTTCTGCGTCTGAAAAAATCCGCATGTTGACCAATTTTCTCACAGCATAGTCCAAATCTTCCTCTTGGTCCTCTGGTCCAACACCAACCAGCAATAGGAGCCCCTGATTGATTTTTCCCTGAATCTGACCTTCGATACTCACTTGGGCTTTTGTAACCCGTTGGATAATGATTTTCATAATAGCCTTTCTAGTAAGAGCTAGGGCAATTAACCGTTAGTCCGTTTGACAGAGTAAACTTCTGGCACACTCTTAATCTTGTCCACGACCGTGGTCAGCGTCGAGAGGTTGGCAATGCCGAAGGACACATGGATATTAGCAAATTTCATATCCTTGGTTGGTTGGGCGTTGACTGTTGAGATATTCTTAGTTGTGTTTGAAAGAACTTGCAGTACATCGTTCAACAACCCTGTACGGTTGAGGCCGTAGATATCGATATGAGCCATATACTCCTTATTTGAGCTAGAGTACTGGTCTTCCCACTCCACATCAAGGAGACGTTGCTCGTAGTTTTCTTGGGCGCGCAGGTTCATACAGTCCACACGGTGAATAGCCACACCACGACCCTTGGTGATATAGCCAACAATATCGTCACCAGGAACAGGATTACAACACTTGGCAATCCGCACTAGGAGACCTGAGGCTCCTTCAATGACCACACCACCCTCATGCTTAACCTTGAGGGTTTCTTTGTTTTCAACCTTTACCTCGCCACCTTTGACAAGTTCTTCTGCCTCCGCCTTGGCCTTGGCACGTTCTTCCTCACGGCGTTCCTTTTCAGTCAGACGATTAAAGACGGTAATGGCACCGATTTCGCCAAAACCAATGGCCGCAAAGAGGGATTCTTCTGTCTTGTAGCTGGTCTTTTGTAGAACTTGGTCCATATGACGCTTGTCCATGAATTTATTGGCCACATAGCCATTTTCTTGGAACTGAGCCATCAGCATTTCACGACCCTTGTTGACAGACAATTCCTTGTCTTGATTTTTAAAGAATTGACGAATCTTATTACGCGCCTTGCTGGTCTTGACCATGTTGAGCCAGTCACGGCTCGGTCCAAAGGAGTTAGGGTTGGTGACAATTTCAACCTGATCCCCTGTCTTGAGCTTGGTTGTCAGTGGAACCATACGACCATTGACCTTGGCACCAGTTGCTTTTTCCCCGACTTTTGTATGGATTTCATAGGCAAAGTCAATCGGTCCTGAATCTTTTGGAAGGGAACGGACAGCTCCATCTGGAGTAAAGACATAAATCTCCTCGGCCAAATAGTTTTCCTTGACAGAGTCCACAAATTCCTTAGCATCATCAGCCTGGTCTTGAAGCTCCATCATCTCCTTGATCCAGTTCATCCCAATAGCTGATTCCTTGCTGTTAACCTGCCCCTTGATGCCTTTCTTATAAGCCCAGTGAGCCGCAACCCCGTACTCAGCCACCTCGTGCATGGCCTTGGTTCGAATTTGGAATTCGATCGGCCCTTTTGGTCCATAAACAGTCGTATGGATAGACTGGTAACCATTTGCCTTACGATTAGCGATATAGTCTTTGAAGCGACCTGGCATCGGTTTCCAAAGCTCATGCACGTAACCAAGCATGGCATAAACATCACTTTGGGTATCTAAAATACAACGAATGGCAATCAGGTCATAGATTTCCTCAAAACGTTTTCTCTTGTCCTGCATTTTTCGGAAAATCGAGTAAATATGTTTGGGACGACCGTAAATCTTCCCATTTAGATGACGAACTGTCGTATATTCCTCTAATTTTGTGACTACCTCATCCACCAAGACTTCACGCTCTCTGCGCTTTTCCTTCATCATATGAGTAATCTTGTAAAACTCCGTTGGATTGAGATAACGGAAAGATAGGTCCTCTAATTCCCATTTGACACTGGAAATCCCCAAACGGTGGGCAAGTGGGGCATATATTTCCATGGTTTCTTTGGAAATACGCTCCTGCTTATCTTTTCGAAGGTGTTTCAGGGTCCGCATATTGTGCAAGCGGTCAGACAGTTTGACCAAGATAACACGGATGTCCTCAGACATGGCCATGAGCATCTTGCGATGATTTTCCGCTAATTGTTCCTCGATTGATTTGTACTCGACCTTACCAAGCTTGGTAACCCCATCAACGATTACCCGCACATCAGGGCCAAACTCTCTTTCCAAATCGTCCAAGGTCGCATCTGTATCTTCTACTACATCATGCAAGAAACCACAAGCTACTGTCACAGCATCCAGCTTGAGTTTGGCTAAAATACCTGCCACTTGGATAGGGTGAATAATATAAGGCTCACCTGATTTGCGATATTGACCACTATGGCATTCCACCGCGTAGACCAAGGCCTTATGGACAAAATGGACATCCTCTTCCTTTAAATATTCTTTTGTTAAAGCGACAACTTCTTCGCCTGTTAAATTCACTTCTTTTGGCATCTCTACTCTCCAATTCTTCCTACCATTTTATCACTTTTTTAAGAATATGAAAACTAGAAAATTCCCTCTCAATCAATCCACATCTCAAAAAAACACTGCCAGATTTCTAGCAGTGTTTTGAGTTTCGTTTATCTTAGTAAACTGTTTTTTCAGTTTCTACATCGAAGAAGTGTGCTTTGTTCAAGTCAAATCCAAGTTCAACTGTTGCACCAGCTTGCAAGTAGTCACGTGCGTCAACCTTAGCAACGAATTCATCTTTACCAACTTGGCAGTATAGGTGAGATTCTGAACCAAGCAATTCTGATACAGAGATAGTTGCTTTCACAACTGATTCTGGGAATGTTTCAAGGAAAGCAGGTTCTGCGTTCACGTCTTCTGGACGGATACCGAAGATCAATTCTTTACCTTCGTAACCTTTATCGCGAAGAACTTTCAAAGCACCTTCTGGAACTTTCAAGTTAAAGGCGTCACCAACGATGTGGTCACCGATCAATTTTACGTTGATGAAGTTCATAGCTGGGCTTCCGATGAATCCTGCTACGAATTTGTTAACTGGGTTTTTGTAAACTTCTTGAGGAGTACCGATTTGTTCTACACGTCCGATAGTACCAGTACCAGCAGGGTTTTTAGTAGCTGACATGATAACGATACGGTCTGCAAGTGTCATCGCTTCTGTTTGGTCGTGAGTTACGTAGATAGTTGTAGCTCCGATACGACGGTGGATTTTAGCGATTTCAGCACGCATGGATACACGAAGTTTCGCATCCAAGTTTGACAAAGGTTCGTCCATCAAGAACACTTTTGCATCACGGACAATGGCACGACCCATGGCAACACGTTGACGTTGACCACCTGAAAGGTCAGCTGGTTTACGATCCAAGAATTCTTTCAAACCAAGGATTGCTGCTGCTTCTTGCACACGTTTGTCGATGTCTTCTTTGCTGTATTTACGCAATTTCAAACCGAAAGCCATGTTGTCATAAACAGTCATGTGTGGGTAAAGAGCGTAGTTTTGGAATACCATGGCGATATCACGGTCTTTTGGAGCTACGTCGTTGACAACCACGCCATCGATAGATGCAGTACCTTCTGTGATGTCTTCAAGACCAGCAATCATACGAAGAGTTGTTGATTTACCACATCCTGAAGGACCTACGAAAACGATAAATTCTTTGTCTTTGATGTCCAAGTTGAAGTCTTCAACTGAGTAGTGTTCGCTATTTGGATATTTTTTGTAAATGTTTTTAAGATTCAATTCTACCATGAGGTGAACTCCTTTTGTCTTTTGATAGTTTTATTATAGATGAAAACGCTTTACTTTTCTATGGCAAGGTGACCAAAAAAATAAAAAAGTTCTGTGCAACTTGCACAAAACTTTATAAAATATCTGGTAAAATCAACTGATAACACAAGGTCAGGTCAGTCAATTCCTTCAACTGAAGCCCTGTCAATTCTTCCCATTTATCAATCTTGTATTGGAGAGAATTGCGGTGCAGATAGAGTTGCTGGGCTGTTTTAGTGAGAACAGCACTATTTTCCCAAAGAGAGAGAACAATCTCCTGAATCTGGTCTTGATCCAAAATCATCTGGTGTAGACACTCCTTTATTGCCTTCAAGTCCACGAGCCTTTCTCCCATACTCCAAAGATAAAGCTGAGAAAAGGTATGAACACCTTGGTGACCATGACGCCACCAAGTCTTAAACAAATCGCGCTCTGCTTTGATTAAGTCTGATAGTGCTTGATGTCCTGTCTGAGACCAAATCTGGCCCAACATGATAGAGAGACGAAGTCCAAAGTCATACTCAACCGCTTCAATCGTATCACTTAAAATAGCTCGTACAGAGGTATATCTATCTTGTTGAAGCACGAAAACGTAATCCTGAGCTCCGACTTGAAGCACCGTCTGACAGTTGGGAAAAAGAGTCCGCATCATATCTAGCCAAGAAGCTAGATTTTCCTGCTGAAAATAGGAAAGATGACAATAAACCAACTGAATCTTTTTAAAAGTTTTCGGTGCCTGTCCCTTCCCCTCAACCAGATAAGAATACCAAGGATTGAGCGAACGAGCTTGCTCCTGCTGGGTCAACAGGGCAACCAACTGCTTTTCACGCTCACTGAGACCAGCTTCCTCCAACAAAATCCACTGCTGAAAAGCTAAAGGGAGCGTGAGATAGCCTTCTTTCTCTACTGGTTGGTCTGAAATCTGAGCTTCAGGAAACCAGTCTTGTAGTTCTTTTGCCATCATGTCCTAGCCCTCCACTTTTTGGATGCACCACGAAATCAAGCTCTCAAGACGTTCCAGATTTTCAGTCATATGGAGATAACCCATGACT
Source organism: Streptococcus sp. HMSC070B10 (assembly GCF_001808665.1). Taxonomy (GTDB): domain Bacteria; phylum Bacillota; class Bacilli; order Lactobacillales; family Streptococcaceae; genus Streptococcus. The sequence goes on from NZ_KV794199.1 coordinate 21,474, forward strand.
GCTTCAAAACCTGTGGACATACGGTAAGTCACTACATCAGCATTTTTAGCCTTGGTGTGGCTATTGGTATTGCGACCACGTTTGTAGATTTCTTCTTCTTTTTCCGTTAGAACTTGCTCCTCCAACATGAGAGCAATCAGGCGAGCTTGAGCCTTGGCTGAAACATACTTGGTCGCTTCTTGATGGAGTTTATTGGGTTTGGTCATGCCTTTGAGGATGAGGTGGCGGCGAATATACATGGAATAAACCGCATCTCCTTCAAAAGCTAGCGCAATCCCGTTAATGAGATTGACATCAATCACGTGTCCACCTCACTCCATCTTTGGTATCAAGGAGCTTAATTCCTTGAGCAGCCAATTGGTCACGGATTTGATCCGCTGTCGCAAAGTCACGATTTGCACGCGCTTCTTGACGTTTTTGGATCAAGTCTTCAATCTCTACATCCAAAACTTCCTCAACAAAGACAATTCCAAAGACTTCTAACATATCCGCAAGAGCTTGCTTAACACTTGCATCATAATTGCCAGAGTTAATCCACTTGGCCATTTCAAAGACTACTGTAATACCGTTGGCAGAGTTGAAATCCTCATCCATAGCCGCTACAAACTTATCTTTAAAGGATTGTAACTCTTGGGCGTCCACATTTCCTGTAAAAGGTTGCTCGTAAGTATTCTTCAGATACTTAAGATTAGTCTCTGCATCGCGCACCGCTTTTTCCGTAAAGTTGATTGGCTTGCGGTAGTGTTGAGTCGCAAAGAAGAAACGGAGTACTTGGCCATCGAGCGTTTTGAGAGCATCATGAACAGTGATAAAGTTCCCCAAGGACTTGGACATCTTGACATTGTCAATATTGACAAAGCCATTGTGCATCCAGTAGTTGGCAAAAGTCTTACCTGTTTTGGCTTCTGACTGGGCAATTTCATTGGTGTGATGCGGAAACTCCAGATCGGCTCCACCACCGTGGATATCAATGGTATCTCCCAAAATCTCTGTCGACATGACTGAACACTCGATGTGCCAGCCCGGACGACCAGGTCCCCAAGGACTGTCCCAAGAAATCTCGCCTGATTTGGCAGATTTCCAGAGGGCAAAGTCTACAGGATTTTCCTTACGACCTGTTTCTTCATCGGTACGACCTGAAGCACCCAGCTCCAAATCTTCCAAGGTTTTATTAGCCAATTTGGCATAGTTGTGAGATTTTTCCACACGGAAATAGACATCTCCTTGACTCTCGTAGGCAAAGCCTTTTTCAATCAAGTCTTCCACAAAGCGGATGATGTCAGCCATAAACTCCACCACACGAGGATGGCGGGTCGCAGGTTTGACGCCCAAGGCTGTCACATCCTCACGAAAGGCAGCGATGTACTTGTCCGCAACCTCCTGAGGCGTGATACCTTCTTCCTTGGCACGGTTGATAATCTTATCATCCACATCCGTAAAATTGGAAATATAGGCAACCTCATACCCACGGTATTCAAAATAGCGACGAATGGTGTCAAAAGCCACTGTTGAGCGGGCATTCCCCACGTGGATATAGTTGTACACAGTTGGCCCACAAACATACATCTTGACCTTGCCGTCCTCAATCGGGACAAACTCTCGCAAATCACGAGACATGGTATCGTAAATTTTAATCATAAATCATAGTCAGGAAAGCTGAAATCCAAGAACAATTAGTTTCATCACTAAGAGTTCAATTGAATTTCAGTCCGAATCTCTCTACACTTCGGAATCCCTTGCTCCTTTCTAAAAAGTAAAAGAAGAATCAAATAAATGCAAGAAAAGGGCTGACAGTCGCCCTTTTGCTTTACGACCTACTCAGTCGAATATCGTCTTTTAAAAAATGTTAATAGATAAAAGAATCATCATAAATTACAACCCAGACGATCTGTGACTGGCTTCTTTAGCCTGCTCGAGTTTATTGACGTAGTACTCTCGTTTTTCTTCGACTTCGTGAATGACCGGCTCATCCTTTTTACCATATACACGGACAATCTTAGCAGGAATACCGACAACCGTCACATCACTAGGTACGTCTGCTACAACAACTGCTGCAGCACCGACTTTGGCATTTTCACCGATTTCTACTGGTCCGATAACTTGGGCATGGGCTGATATGAGTGCTCCCTTTCGAACGGTCGGATGGCGTTTGCCAACATCCTTACCAGTCCCACCAAGAGTCACTCCGTGATAAAGGAGAACACCTTTTTCAACGATCGCTGTTTCCCCAATCACCAGACCAGAGCCGTGGTCGATAAAGACACCTGAATCAATCTGGGCGCCTGGATGAATCTCAATCTGAGTCCAGAATCGCCAAAACTGACTGTGCATACGAGCCAGGAGTTTGAAGCCATGCTTCCAGAGAAAATGCGAGAGACGGTGGGCCGCCAAGGCCTTGACACCTGGATAAGTCAGCAAAACCTCCAAAGTGGTGCGGGCCGCTGGATCATTTTCTTTTACGATATCAATGGTTTCGCGCCACCATCCCATACATTTCTCCTTTTCTTATTCTGAATCTTTTGGTGTTCCTGTAAATTCTTTCTTAGGTTTGTGGTCCTTGTGATGACGTGGACGGTGAGGTCTCTCAGACTTTTCGCCTTTCTCATCACGTTCAGGTTTTGGAGGACGAGGAAGAAGAGCTTTCATAGAAGCATCCACACGTCCTTTTTCATCAATCTTGATAACCTTAACATCAACTTCATCCCCGATTGCTACCAAGTCTTCGACATTATTGGTACGCGTCCAAGCCATCTCAGAGATATGAACAAGGGCATCTGTCTTATCAAAAAGGTTAACAAAGGCACCAAATTTCTCGATACGAACGACTTTAGCACGGTAAACTTCGTCCACCTTAGCTTCACGGACTAAACCAGCAATGATTTCTTTGGCACGGTTAATAGCATCTTGGTCGCTAGAGTAGATAGACACATTTCCTTCTTCATCGATATCAATCTTAATCTTGTCCACATCAATCTTGATGGTATCAATTTTCGGAGCAGTTGGAGCCAATTCTGGACGAACTTCTGGAATGGTTGCTTCAATCACATCAAGGATTTCAAAACGCGCTTTCTTGGCTTGGGCAAGTGCTTCTGTCAAGATTTCTGCAGTAATCCCTTGAATTTTGATATCCATTTGTAGGGCTGTAATCCCGTCACGAGTTCCTGCAACCTTGAAGTCCATGTCTCCAAAGTGGTCTTCCAAACCTTGGATATCTGTCAAGACTGTGTAGTTGTTTCCATCTGAGATGAGACCCATGGCAATCCCTGCTACTGGCGCCTTGATTGGCACACCACCAGCCATAAGGGCAAGAGTTCCCGCACAGATAGAAGCTTGAGATGAAGAACCATTTGATTCTAAAACTTCTGCTACCAAACGGATAGCATATGGAAATTCTTCCAAACTTGGCAAAACTTGAGCAAGAGCACGCTCACCAAGAGCACCGTGACCGATTTCACGACGACCTGGCGCACCGTAACGACCAGTTTCCCCAACAGAGTATTGTGGGAAGTTATAGTGGTGCATAAAGCGTTTCTTGTACTCTGGATCCAAACCATCAATGATTTGAGTTTCTCCCATTGGAGCCAAGGTCAAGACTGAAAGGGCCTGAGTTTGTCCACGAGTGAAGAGACCTGAACCGTGCACACGAGGAAGGAAGTCAACAACCGCATCCAAAGGACGGATTTCATCGACCTTACGACCATCAGGACGTACCTTATCTTCTGTGATCAAACGGCGCACTTCAGCGTGTTCCATTTGTTCCAAGATTTCAGCCACATCACGCATGATACGGTCAAATTCTTCGTGGTCCGCATATTTTTCTTCGTAAACAGCAGTTACTTGGTCTTTGACTGCTTGAGTTGCAGCTTCACGGGCCAATTTTTCTTCTACTTGGACAGCTTTTTGGAGGTCGCTGTTGTAGGCTGCGATGATTTCAGCTTGCAAGTCAGCGTCCACATGAAGCAATTCCACTTCTGCTTTTTCTTTACCGACTGCTGCAACGATTTCTTCTTGGAAAGCAATCAATTCTTTGACTGCTTCGTGCCCTTTGAGAAGGGCTTCCAACATGATTTCTTCTGACAATTCTTTGGCACCAGACTCTACCATGTTGATAGCGTGCTTGGTACCAGCTACTGTCAACTCAAGGAGAGATTGCTCTGCTTGTTCTTGCGTAGGGTTGATGATGATTTGACCATCCACATAGCCCACTTGCACCCCAGCGATTGGTCCGTCAAATGGAATGTCTGAGATAGAAAGCGCTAAAGATGAACCAAACATAGCTGCCATTGGTGCAGAAGCATTTTCATCGTAAGAAAGCACAGTGTTAATCACTTGCACTTCATTACGGAAACCTTCCGCAAACATTGGTCGGATTGGACGGTCAATCAAACGCGCTGTCAAAGTCGCATCCGTTGAAGGACGTCCTTCACGTTTCATAAAGCCACCAGGAAACTTCCCAGCTGCATACATTTTTTCTTCGTAGTTGACTTGAAGAGGGAAGAAATCTCCAGTTGCCATTTTCTTAGACATAACGGCAGCAGTCAAGACAGTTGACTCACCGTAACGTACGACAACTGCGCCATTCGCTTGCTTAGCAACCTGACCAGTCTCTACGATTAACTCACGACCCGCAAAAGTCGTTTGAAACACTTGTTTTGTCATTTTAATCCCCTTTGGATTGATGAAATTATACGCCTTGCCTACAAAGATCAAGATACCAAGGACGTCAAAAGCAAAGTAAAAATAGGAAACTGACGAAGTCTTCGATGAAGACAAGACAGTTTATCTTTTTTACACAGCTTTTCGGCCGGGTTCAATTACACAAGATAGCATTCGATTGACGCAGTGTACCATGTACACCAGGAAATCTATCTTTTTCACTAGGGATTTAGCCCGTGTTCAATTACTCAAGATACTAAGCCGTCAAGCAACTCAAAGGAAAATAGGAAATCGAACGACGGAGCGACTGCTCCTAGGGAGATTTATCTTTTTCCACAGAGTTGTAGGCGTGTTCAATTCTCAAGATACAAATCATTAGAAAGGTTTGATACTAAAGCATCTAAACCTTTCACGCTAATCGCTATCAGGCGATTAGCTAAATGCTTTACTAACTCTCTCGTCAAATAATATCGATTTGACTCGATCGTGTCGCTCTTTCCTACCGTTAGTTATCAGAAAGATTTGATGCTAAAACATCTAAGAGTTTCAGTTTAAATGCATTGTATTATTTAATACCCTCATCTTTGTATCAAGTACGTACAGAGTTTATTTTATCATATTTTTCTTAAAAAGTGCGGTCTTTACCATTAAAAAGGAACCATTCCCCTCACCTGAGAAGAATGGTTTGTTTTTTATTATCCTAGAGACTGATGATTAAACAAGGCATGGGTTGCTTGGTGGATGTATTTTGCTGTTTCAGCATTGTTCATGGTGTAAAGATGCACACCGGCGACATCCTGAGTTACCAAGTCCACGATTTGGTCCACTGCATAGGCAAGTCCTGCTGCTCTGAGCGACTCAGGGTCATGCTCATACTTGTCTAAGATGGCTTTAAATTTGCGTGGAAGATGGATATTCTCACAAGTCTTCAAGAGGCGGAGAGCCTGATTTCGATTCAGAATCGGCATAATCCCTGCATGAATAGGAACATCAATCCCAGCCAAGATACACTTGTCTTGGAAATCATAGAAACGCTCATTGTCAAAGAAAAGCTGAGTCACAAGGCTCGAACAACCTGCATCTACTTTCTTCTTAAGATTTTGAATATCTGAAATCTGATTTGGTGAATCTGGATGACCTTCTGGATAACAAGCACCAACAATATCAAAGTGAGGAGCTTGCTCCTTGATGAACTCGATCAAGTCAGTTGCGTAGCGGAAATCCTTTTGTGGTTCCACATCTGGAATAATATCCCCACGAAGAGCCAAGATTTTCTGCACTCCAACCTTGTCCAAGTCGGCAATCGTTTCAGCCACCTTGTCCTTGGTTAGATAGATAGCTGGCAAGTGAGCAATAGTCGGAATCGCCAAATCATTTTGGATAAAGTCAGCCAAACGGACCGTCGTTTCCTTGATATTAAATTTATTATTGCTGGCAGTCACACTGATAAAGTGAGGAGCCAACTCCTGCATATCTTGAAGAGCAGAAATAATGTTATCATTACCCACGGCTGGGTTTGGAGGGAACACTTCAAATGAGAGTGACGGTGTTTGGCGTGACATAGTCATTATCCTTTTCTAGTTAATTTTTTCGTTAGCTGGATTCCTAGAATCCAAGTGAAACAGGTAGATTGACCAAACAGCGCTTCTTGAGAAATCCTTATCTTACAATTTCTCACGCGCAGCTTTAGCTGCTTCCACAAGGCGGATCAAGCTTTCTTTTGTTTCTGGAATACCACGTGTTTTCAAACCACAGTCAGGGTTGATCCAAACTTTCTTGCTTGGCACTTTAGCAAGAATAGCTTCGATTGTGTGGTCGATTTCGCCTTCATTTGGCACACGAGGTGAGTGGATATCGTAAACCCCAGGTCCCACTTCTGTTTGGAAGTTTTTCGCTTTGAGTTCGTCCAAGATTTCAAGGTTTGAACGGCTAGCTTCAAAGGAAATAACATCTGCATCCATGTTGTCGATAGCTGGGATGATATCTGTAAATTCTGAGTAACACATGTGAGTGTGGATTTGAGTATCTGGAGCTACTGTTGAGTGTACCAAGCGGAAGGCAGGAATTGCCCAGTCAAGGTAGTCTTCGTACCAGTCGCTACGACGGAGTGGCAATTTTTCACGAAGAGCAGCCTCGTCGATTTGGATGATTTTCACACCAGCAGCTTCAAGGTCAAGCACCTCATCCTTGATAGCAAGGGCGATTTGAAGAGTAGAATCCTTGATAGAGATGTCTTCACGTGGGAATGACCAGTTGAGGATGGTAACAGGTCCAGTCAACATACCTTTAACAGGTTTGTTTGTACGGCTTTGTGCATAGCTAGACCATTTAACAGTGATAGGGTTAAGACGAGTGACATCACCCCAGATGATTGGTGGTTTAACTCCACGCATACCGTAAGATTGTACCCAACCATTTTTAGAGAAGAGGTAACCTGACAAGTTTTGACCGAAGTACTCAACCATGTCGTTACGCTCGAACTCACCGTGAACAAGGACATCAAAGTCGATATCTTCTTGCCATTTGATCCATTCGTCGATTGTTTCAGCAAGGAAAGCGTCGTACTCTTCTTGAGACAATTCACCTTTACGGTAAGCCAAACGTTTGGCACGAACTTCTTTTGTTTGAGGGAATGAACCGATAGTTGTTGTTGGAAGAGCTGGAAGTTTGAAAGCTTCTTCTTGGATAGCTTCACGCTCTGCAAAAGCTGGCAAACGAGTGTAGTCAGCGTCTGTCAAACCAGCGATGCGCGCACGAAGTTCTGCATTAACACCAACACGTTCAGTCGCAAAGAGTTCTTTGTTAGCTGCAAGAGCTTCTTCACCTTTACCATTGCGGATAGCATCCAAATCACGGATTTCATCCAATTTTTCAACTGCGAAAGCAAAGTGGTTCAAGATAGCTGGTTCAAATTCTTCATTAGCAGTTGTAAATGGCACATGAAGAAGTGAGCATGAGCTTGTCAATACGATGTTTTCAGCTGGGATTTGCTCAAGAATAGCCAAGCTCTTTTCGTAGTTGTTACGCCAGATGTTTTTACCATTGACAATACCTGCATAGAGAGTCTTGTCAGCTGGGAAGCCACCTTTAACCAATTCAAGAGTTTTCTTACCTTCAACGAAATCAAGACCAATCGCATCAACTGGCAAGTTTACAAGATCAGCGTATACGTCACGAACATCTCCGAAGTAAGTTTGAAGCAAGACTTCAAGACCTTTTTTGTCAGCCAAAAGTTTATTGTAAAGGTTCAAGAAGAGAGCTTTTTCTTCAGCTGTCAAGTCTTTTACAAGAGCAGCTTCATCCAATTGGATGCGAGTTGCACCAAGTTCAGCCAATTTTGCAAAAACTTCTTGGTAAGCAGCCACTAAGCTGTCTACGAAGTCTTCTGCTTTCACACCTTCTTCAAAGTCTGACAATTGAAGGAAAGTGAATGGACCTACAAGAACTGGACGAGTGTTCAATCCAAGTTCTTTTGCTTCTTGGAACTCATCGAAAATCTTGTGACCTGCAAGTTTAACTTGAGTGTCTTTTTCAAATTTAGGAACGATGTAGTGGTAGTTAGTGTTGAACCATTTCTTCATTGGAAGAGCGCGAACATCCCCTTTTTCTCCTTGGTAACCACGTCCCAAAGCAAAGTAGCGCTCAAGGTCAGACAAGTCCAAGTTTTGAACAGAAGCAGGTACCACATTGAAAAGGAAAGCTGCATCTAGGAAGTTGTCATAGTGAGAAAAGTCATTTGATGGAATTTCAGTGATGCCTTTTTCTTTGACAATGTTCCAGTGTTTAGCACGCAAGTCTTTTGCTGCTGCCAAGAGTTCTTCTTCTGAGATTTCTTTTCTAAAGTATTTTTCAGTTGTAAATTTTAATTCGCGGAATTCGCCCAAACGAGGGAAACCGATGATTGTAGTTGACATGATGTGTCCTCCAAAATTTGTTGTTGAAACTATCTTAACAGAAAAGAATGCGTCTGTATAATTGTAAAAAATTAGGCTTTGATATAGTTTGAAACTATACCTCTGTTTTGGACAAAAGAAAAAGACTTGAGACAAATGCCTCAAATCCTTTGTGTAGCTTGTTTTTGGCTGTTTTTTAGTTGGAATACTCAAATACGTTATTAGTAATTCTTATAAGTGACTATGACTTGTTATTAGAAAAGACTATAGGTTAGTTTTCTTTTGTAATTCTGATATTTCTCTGAAAAGTGCGGACGGGAGGTAAAATTATCCAGTGGATGATTCTAGCCAACCAAGTAATTTCATCCCTATCAACCTTTTTTCTGTTCAAGTGGGACGACTGCTAGTGTCTTTCCTAGACTGGCTAGGACTTTTAAGACTGTGTCCAACTGAGGGCTTGTCTTGCCTGTCTCCATCCTAGCTATGACAGGCTGGCTTACTCCACTAAGTTCTTCTAGCTTTTTCTGACTGATTCCTTGTTCATGCCTAGCCTCAATCAGCTCACTCATAATAGCCACTCGCATATCACTTTCAAGGATTTCCTCCTTGGTAAATAGTTCAGACCGGACATCCTTCCAATTACTCTCAATGGCACTATTCTTCATCACTTACCCCTCTTTCTTTTTAGTCTTTCAGTTCACGCTCTGCTACTTAGAAAGTATAACTCAAAAGTTATTAAAAGTAAATCCCAACACTCATAAAAAAGACCTTAGAAAAATTCCAAAGGTCTCATCTTTATTATTCGAAAAAATTACGGGAAGAGTTATAAATCGAAGACAATTCTTACTATTATTCCAGCTCTATCCCCTTCTCACGGAGATTATCCAAACACTCCTCATAGTAGGCGTCGTCATGTTCGCTATATATAGGGCTAGTCAACTTCTCCTCTGCTAAATCTTGGTAAGGAGGGCAGGTCTTGCCACGGTAGTTCTTGTCCAGCCACTCTGGACTGACATTGTAGCCACGGTCAGCCATCTCCTCCATAATCAAGCGATGATAGGCATAGAGATGATAGGGCGAGTGGGTAAAGACATAGTCAACCGTCGCATGCTTTCTGCCCCAGCCATTACCACGCAGGGCGCAACACTCTCGATGTTGCCCCAAAAGTTGAGGACGGGGAAGTTGCGAAATCAAAACCTCATGCCAAAGTCTCATGGGAGTCTCCTTTCAGCAAGCTAGAATTTTGCAGATAAGCATTTGGGTAACGTTCAAGCAGCTCTCTCGTCTTAGCAATTAATTCTTCTTTGGTGGCATGACCAGAGTGATAACGCTCCAGTAAAAACATATAATCCTTGCGTTCAGTCTCCGTTGCTTTCTTCTTGAAATAACCCCAAATATGTTGAAAGGCATTGCAAACCTGACCCCTGTGTTCTGGAATATGGCAAGCACAGTCAATCATCTCTTGAACCAGACTCAATTCCACCTCTTCATTCTTGAGATACTGGCGAATCTCATTGTAAATATTGCTAGAATGACTCAAAACAAGGTATTTGTTTCTAGCCCAGAGATGTTGGCATTGGGATATTTGGTTAGTTTGTTCCATGTTTCTCCTTGTTTTCTATCCGTTTCCAGGGAATATGGAAACAAAGTTATCTCTTAAAAATGAGCGAAAAGAGAGTGTTTACACAAAATTGTTGACAGTATCAAATTAGAAAATGCAAAATTTATAAAATCTGAAAAAGACGAAAAGATTTTTTATCTATCCACGTAGAATATTATTTTTGTATACTAATTGCTCAATATCGTTACAATAATTCTTGAAAAGTATGTTAAATTTTTCTAAATTACCTAAATAAAATTTTTTTGATATTGAAGTGATTTGATTCCAGGAAGCATCCCACGTATTTACAGATAATTCCGGTTCATCATCATTTACGATATTTCTAAATTTGAAACTATCTTTTATTATTTGTTTTGCGAGATCTAATAGTTCATTATCTTTATCATCCAAATAATTTTTATTTTCTTCAAGAAATCTTGTAACATAAGGAATTGAAGAATGTGAAATTGCGTCATCAAATATTTGGTCATTATTATACTCATCTGCTAATTCCCTAATTTCTTCAGGGTACATAAAGAACCATGGATTAAGATTATCACAGTTAAAGTTCAAGTAACCTTTGCGGTAGCTGATTATATTATTGTTTGGACTAAAGATACTATAGATTACTGATTTTACCTTCAGTTCTTGAAATTTAGGATTATTAATGTCTGGAGCAAGAAATTCGTCTTTTTGATTTCTCCAAGTCGGTTTAACTACCTTTCGACTTGCAAAGACAATCATTTGATAATCAAAGGTATTTTCGGTAATCATAGCAGTCTTAATATGTCTTTTAATTGGACTGCTCATAAGATATACACCTTTGTTTGAAGCTTCAATGTTGTTTGTATCATTTATAACATAGCCAATGGCGTTCTGTGGAATATTAAGCTCAATGTTTTCAGATTTATAACGTGATTTAAATTGAATTACATTTTTTGTTGCTGTAACTGGTTTTTCAGTGTGTTGGATTAAAAAATCTTGTAAACTTATCAATTCAGGATCATCAGTATTCCATAAATTTTTAGTATCTATAATTTGTACATACCCAATTTCATCTACACTGAGAACATTATGAATAAATTCATACTGAGGTTTAGAGGAGGAAGATTCTATACCTTTCCAAATTGAAAAATCGATAGCCCAATTACTTTTTACATCAGCAAAGTTACTAGCTTGGAAAATATTTCCCTCTAAAAATTTAAACTCACTAAGAAGAAGTTTTCTAAATTTATCGAATTTGGACCCAGTTAGGAATAACGATGGAGAGAAAATGCCAATGTATACATTGGTTAAATTCAATTTTTGTTTTAATTTTATAATACGATATAAAAATTGAGCATATAATTGTTCTTGTACTTTAAGTTTTTTTTCTCTCATTTCATCTTGTATTTTACTCTTTGAAATACCTGATTTTATTCTAGAAGACGATGAGTTAGAGTTTCCTGCAGTTGCATAAGGTGGATTAAGGTAAAATAAAAAATTTGTTGTAGGATGATTTATTAGTATATTTACAAGTGAGGATGGTAACTTTTCGGTTTCATGAATAAATAAAGAATCATCTTCAAAATTAAAATCGTCTTCAAGGAAATTGAATACAAATTTTTCCGAACCAGCGTTATACTGTTGCCCTTGATCCAGATCACTTTTATTCAAAGTACTGGCATACAACTTTTCAAACTTATAATCTCGTGTTAAATTTCCTGTCCCCCATGCAGGATCCCAAACAACGAATTCATTTCTCCAGTTTTTTCCTATGTATTTCTCTAATCTTTTTTGAGAAAATTCAACAAAAGAGCTCGGAGTATAGAACTCACCGTTAGATCGTCTTTCTAAATCGAAAATAAGCCTATCAGAAATTCCAGTAAATTTACGTTTTTCAGAAGGTTTATAATTTTGATCAAAATGACTAATAAAAGATAGATAGTTAGCTTTATTTATAAGAATTTCTTTGCCATTAATATTTAGTTTATTGCCGGTAGAGGAGATAAATACACTTTCTCTATCAATTGCAATAGTAAGGAATAAAGATACCAATTCTTCTGCTGAATAAGCACTTGGATTCACAATAATATCACAAATAAATCTCCCGAAAGCTATACTAATATTTGATTCGGTTATTTTTATTTTAGTACCATTGTCTGAGGAAAGATTCTGAATATCGTGAATTAAGTCATTAAAAGTAAATTTTTCAGATATCTTGTGAAGATAGTAACGAATATCACCATCATTTTCTAAATCTACCAGGAGAGTAGAAGCATATTTTCTAGGTGCTTCAGAAGGTGATACAGACCAATCAATATCAGAATTATCAAGATATTTAAGTAGTGGTTTTGAACTAATTACGAATGCATATTCTTGATCACCTATCAAAACCATATTAGGAATCTTTGCAGTATTTTCTCTCAAGTTCCGAATATAAAATAATGATTGAATCAAAACTCGCAACGCATTAGCCCTTTTATTTAATTGAGCTTGGTATTTAAATTCCATCAGTAAAAAAATTTCTCTCTCAGAAAATTGAAGTTCAATAAAACCATCTGTTCTTTGTGAATCGCTTGGTTGAGTAACTTTAAAAGTTGCAGAAATAGCATCCCAATAAGCGTGCTCAACTCCTTTTTCAGATGATGCGAACTGTAATGATTTAATTAGTTTCTTATCAATTCTATTAGAAGCTTTATAATTAAATATCGAATCACTCATATATTTTTTTCTCCGTTAATTGAATAATTTATCATATTTTATTTTGAAGTTTGAAATAGAATCAAGTCTATTAATTTTAGTGCAGAAAAATTTAGTGCTATTTCTTGTCATTTGTTTATTTTCCTTCCCCAGAGTTTTCATTTCCTCTTGGGTACATGCAGCAACAATATATAATTTAGCTTCTCCTGTTTCTATAAGTTCAATAGCATTTTTGGGCGGTTGCTTTAAATTTAAATTTATTGTATTTAATTGTAAAACTGGACGAATAAAAAAGTCTGCTAGTTCTTCAGAATGTTTGGTACTATTTGTATACTTTCCTATGACATCACTATTTGAACAAAATTCAAAAATGTTAGTTTTATATGACCAAGAATTTCTAACCTCACATTTTTTTGTTATACCATTTTTAGATACCTTGATATCGTACTCTTCCTTAGAAACGTATTCAAAGTTAGGACGAACAGCATCATAAACTTCAACATTTTGTGGAGACTCTCCTAAAATATGTACTAAAAATTTAGCCACAGCTAATTCTGCAAGACAACCTTCAAATTGTTTGTTCTTTTTTTCATCATCTGATCGAATTTTATCATCCTGACTATGGGAATTTGTATGTTTACTCTTTTCTGTTGCAATTGCTTTGATTAATTCAATTTCTAACTTAGATGGGACATACTCATAATAAATTTTCTGATTACTTGAATCTGTAATAGCTTTAAACCTGCTAACTAAGCTATCTTTGTAAAAAAATTTTTTAAATTTCAAAAGAGAATCTGGTGTCAATGGTTTATTTTTCATTAATTTATCTACCCTTCTGACGATTATGTTTGTAGTCACATTATAACATAGAATAATTTTAATTTTGACAGTAAGGCTCTTATTTATAAACAAATCTTTATTTGGTTATAATTTGTCGCTAGTAAATTCAATTGTATTTTTGTACATTAAGATAAATTATTGCAATCAAGTTTCGGAGAAATACTTATCTACTTCTTGACTTCGTTTGGAAACATTCAAAAGTTCATTTTTCAAAGCAATTTCAGCTAACATTCTATCTAAAACCTCTCCCAATAAAGCATCTTCCGCTTCATAATCATTAAAGAATTCTTTATCACATGAATGACATATAAATTTAAATGTCCCTGAATTTTTTACTCCTTTTTCAGTCTCAAATATATCTATATCTTCAAAAGCAAGCAAAAAACTAGACTGCATTATTTTCCATTCTCAGCCAATTGTTTTAATACAAATTGAGGAACTGAATGCAAATTACAAAGTTTTGTAAGTTTTTTATTACATAGTAAACATGTATCAGGCCTTGAATTATTTCTAGCTTCTTGAAATCGCCTAGATACTTCTTTTCTTATTTTTATATCAGATATATTCATCACAACCTTCCTAAAAAACTTCCATCACTAATTATAAAATACTTTTATTCTACTTAAATTATACTATGAAACCACAAAAATCCCCCTTAGAAATCCGCTTCTAAGGGGGTATCTTTATCCTGCTACTGGGGCTGGTTCTGCTGGTTTGGTCTTTTTATCTTTCTTGCTACTAGTGATGAGACGGCGTTTGCTATCTCGGATACTATTGAGTTCCTTGAGGAGTTGAGTCAGGTGTTCCTTTTCAGGGTAGGCTTCTGCACTGGCTGCGGTATAGCGCATAAAGAGGTCGTAGCTGGTTGAAAGTTCGGTACGGAGTTGTCTGGTCTTGCCAACTTCCTTGGCAGACTTGGAAGCACGCGCCTTACTTTCCACTTGATCATATTCCTCTTGAGAGTTGACCACCGCCGTCAGCATAGGTGTCAGTCCTAGACTGGTAACTGCCTCATGATAGGGTGTTTCACGCAGCGTTTTGAGCAGGCTCTTAATTTCTGCCGTCTCCACATCATTGCTGTGCTTGGTGATGTCCTTATACTTGGCAAAGACTGGTTTCAGAGTTTCATGAGCTTCTTTGAGCTTGGCATCCTTAATCTTAGCAAATCCTCTATGAAGGGTAAAGAGACCGACCAAGGCACTATCACGATTGCGATCCACTTCTGTCAAATTACTAGACTCTTTCGTTTCCACCGCCGCAAGTTGAGCTTGAAAATCATCTAGCTTGGTTTTGAAGGGTTCCAAATGTTTGGCATACATAGCCTCATCCTTGTTTGCCTTAGAAAAAGTCGCCAAACTTTGATGAGTATCCATCATCAGGCTTTCAAACTCACGGTTGGTAAAGTTGCTGTAACTAAGAGGGCGAATAGCGTATGTTTTTGTCATGATGATATCCTTTCTATTTAACGAATCATTTATTATCTTCTTTATCAAATAAAGAGTGGAGTAGATTTGCATGATGATGCTCTCTTGGAACAGATCTCACCACACCCACTCTCCTACGTTCTATTAACATCGAACTGTCCTTTACTTCAAAGACTTGAAACAATACAAAGACCAATAATATAATTCCAAATACAGGAAGTGACCATAGTACACTCTCCTCATCATCTCTAATTTTCTTCATCAATTTTTCTCCTTTAAGTTGATACATTCATTCTAACAGTTTCCAAAACTATTTTGACCTCCATCCGCTCAACTGTCATTATTTCCATCTAAAATGTACTTTTCAGGACAAATCAGTCATTTCCAAAATAAAAAAATCCCTATCTGATTAGACACACATCCCGTCTGTCAGATAGAGACTCTTACTATTTTTAGATTTTAACTCTTCTAGCTTTAGAATACATTTAAACTTTAGGAAAGACGACTATTCGAAAGTTCGAAGACCTCAAAAATTTCGTAGATAAGCTATTCGAAGCTTAGAATACTTTTAAATTTATGGAGTGACGATTGTTCTAAAGCTAGAATACATGTAAACTTTAGGAAAGAGGCCTGTTCTAAGTCTCGAAGGCCTATTCACTATCCATTCCTCATCAAAAACACTCATTCCCCCTTTCTCCTCCAAAATATGGTATAGTAGAGTTATACTATCTATGAGGAGTTTACATGTCACAGGATAAACAAATGAAAGCTGTTTCTCCCCTTCTACAGCAAGTTATCAACATCTCATCGATTGTCGGTGGGGTTGGGAGTTTGATTTTCTGTATTTGGGCTTATCAGGCTGGGATTTTACAGTCTAAGGAAACCCTCTCTGCCTTTATCCAGCAGGCAGGTATCTGGGGTCCACCCCTCTTTATCTTTTTACAGATTTTACAGACTGTCGTCCCTATCATCCCAGGAGCCTTGACCTCGGTGGCTGGGGTCTTTATCTACGGCCACATCATCGGGACTATCTACAACTATATCGGGATTGTGATTGGCTGTGCTATTATCTTTTATCTGGTGCGCCTCTATGGGGCCGCCTTTATCCAGTCTGTCGTCAGTAAGCGCACCTATGACAAGTATATCGGCTGGTTGGATAAGGGCAATCGCTTTGACCGTTTCTTTATCTTTATGATGATTTGGCCCATTAGTCCAGCTGACTTTCTCTGTATGCTGGCTGCCCTGACCAAGATGAGCTTCAAGCGCTATATGACCATCATCATTCTGACCAAGCCCTTTACTCTCGTGGTTTATACCTACGGTCTGACCTATATTATCGACTTTTTCTGGCAAATGCTTTGACACGTAAAAAATCCGTTTGGTTTCCCAAGCGGATTTTGTGCTTTATTTTGAAACTTCTTTTGCAAGAACAAAGTTCCCAAGAGTAGCAGAACCATTTCCTGCGACTGCTGGCGTCACGATGTATTCACGCACATCTGGTACTGGTAGGTAACCATTGAGAAGAGATGTAAATTTCTCACGGACACGGTCCAGCATGTGTTGTTGAGCCATGACCCCTCCACCAAAGACAATCACGTCTGGGCGGAAAGTCACTGTCGCATTGACCGCAGCTTGAGCGATATAGTAGGCTTGGACATCCCAAACAGGGTTGTTGAGTTCAATGTTTTCCCCACGTACACCTGTACGAGCTTCCAAACTTGGACCAGCTGCATAGCCTTCCAGACATCCCTTATGGAAAGGACAAACACCCTTAAATTCTTTTTCAATATCCATTGGGTGTCTAGCAACATAGTAGTGACCCATCTCAGGGTGACCCACACCGCCGATAAACTCACCACGTTGGATGACACCTGCACCGATACCTGTACCGATTGTGTAGTAAACCAAGTTTTCGATACGACCACCAGCATTGTTACGGGCAACCACTTCACCATAAGCAGAGCTGTTTACGTCTGTTGTGAAGTACATTGGCACGTTTAGGGCGCGACGAAGGGCACCAAGCAAGTCCACATTTGCCCAGTTTGGTTTTGGAGTCGTTGTGATAAAGCCATAAGTTTTTGAGTTTTTATCAATATCAATCGGACCAAATGAACCAACTGCAAGACCAGCAAGATTATCGAATTTTGAGAAGAACTCGATGGTTTTATCGATTGTTTCGATTGGAGTTGTTGTTGGAAATTGTGTTTTTTCTACAACGTTAAAGTTTTCATCACCGACAGCACAGACAAACTTTGTACCGCCCGCTTCCAAGCTTCCATATAATTTTGTCATGATAAACCTCTTGTTTTTATTTTCTTTATTATAGCATATTTCGAAAGTCTAAATTTCTCTATTTTTTAGATTTTCCTCTGTAAATCTTACCATTCAAGCAAAAACGAACAAACATGTCATTTGTTCGTTTTCACATTAGAGAGGATTGATTAGATTTTCACTTCAATAACAGCATCCCCCTTAGCAACTGAACCTGTTGCGACTGGAGCTACTGAAGCGTAGTCAGCTGTATTTGTAACGATAACCATTGTTGTATCATCAAGTCCAGCTGCAGCGATTTTGTTTGAGTCAAATGTTCCAAGAACATCGCCAGCTTTAACCTTATCACCTTGGGCAACTTTTGCTTCAAAACCTTCACCATTCATAGATACAGTGTCAATACCAACGTGGATCAAAACTTCAGCACCATCAGTTGTTTTCAAACCAAAAGCGTGTCCTGTTGGAAATGCAATTGAAACTTCAGCATCAGCAGGTGCATAGACCACACCTTGACTTGGTTTCACAGCGATACCTTGTCCCATAGCACCACTTGAAAAAACAGGGTCATTAACATCAGCAAGAGCTACAACATCACCAACGATAGGAGTTACAAGTGTTTCATTTTGAAGAGCTGCTGGAATGTTACCAGTTGTTTCTTCTTGGACCAAACGTTCTGTCTCTACTTCAGTAGCAACTTCTTTTTCATCCTCATAACCAAACATGTAAGTAAGAGCAAAACCAAGTGCAAATGATACAGCTACCATAAGAAGGTATAGTGGAAGTTGTCCATTACCTGCATAAAGCATTGTACCAGGGATGATAGTGATACCACTACCAGTACCAGCAAGTCCAAGGATTGAAGCCAATCCACCACCGATTGCACCAGCAATCAATGAAAGGAAGAATGGTTTACGGAAACGCAAGTTCACCCCGAAGATAGCAGGCTCTGTAATACCGAGGAAGGCAGAAAGAGCAGCTGGGAAAGCAAGTGTTTTCAGTTTTGGATTTTTAGTTTTAACACCAACCGCAACAGTCGCAGCACCTTGGGCTGTCATAGCCGCAGTGATGATCGCGTTGAATGGATTAGCATGGTCAGCAGCAAGCAATTGCACTTCAAGCAAGTTGAAGATGTGGTGCACACCTGACACGACAATCAATTGGTGAACCCCACCAATCAAGAAACCACCAAGACCAAATGGCAAGCCAAGAATTGCTTTTGTACCAATAAGGATGTAGTTTTCAACAACGTGGAAGACTGGTCCGATAACAAAGAGCCCAAGGATAGACATGACCAAAAGTGTCACGAATGGTGTTACCAAGAGGTCAATGACATCTGGAACAACCTTGCGGACAGCTTTTTCAAATTTAGCTCCGACAACCCCGATGATGAAGGCTGGAAGAACAGAACCTTGCAAACCAACAACAGGGATGAAACCAAAGAAGTTCATAGCTGTTACTTCACCACCTGAAGCGACTGCCCAAGCGTTTGGAAGTGAGCCAGAAACAAGCATCATACCAAGAACGATACCAACGGCAGGATTTCCACCAAATACACGGAAGGTTGACCACACAACCAAACCTGGCAAGATGATAAAGGCTGTATCTGTCAAGATTTGAGTGTAAGTTGCAAAGTCACCTGGAAGTGGCATTTCAAGAGCGTTGAAAAGACCACGCACACCCATAAAGAGACCTGTCGCTACGATAACTGGGATGATTGGAACAAAAACGTCACCGAAAGTACGGATAGCACGTTGGAACCAGTTCCCTTGTTTCGCAGCTTCTGCTTTCATGTCATCTTTAGATGATGTTGGCAAACCAAGCGCAACAACTTCATCGTACATTTTGTTTACTGTACCAGTACCAAAGATGATTTGGTATTGACCTGAGTTAAAGAAAGCACCTTGAACTTTTTCCAAGTTCTCAATCACTTCTTTATTGATTTTTCCTTCATCTTTGACCATGACACGAAGACGAGTCGCACAGTGAGCTACACTGTTGACATTTTCACGTCCGCCCAAGGCATCGATGACTTTTTTTGCAATTTCCTGATTGTTCATTTGCAAAAATCTCCTTATATAAAATTTTGTTATTGTTTGAAAGCGATTTTATTCGCCCTACGACTATTATTTTATCATGTTTTAGAAATATGTCAAGCGTTTTGCAGAAAAAATATTCTATCCACTTAGTAAGCTCGCTTTAGATTGATTGATTTTGACTGTTTTAGCAGGAATTCCTTAAAAAACAAGTTTGAAATCTTAGTTAAAAGGCTTTTGTTTCATTATCTTTCATATTTTCTTGAAAAGTTGATTAATTTCCTGCTTTAAATTTATGATAAACGTTTAACAGTTTTTTCTCTTTTTTAACATAAAAGGCTTGCATTTTTTATCGAAAACGGTTACTATTAAATGTGATAAGATTTTTGGAGGAATGAATGAATGGAATGGACTACTGAGCGTCGTTACAGACTTTATCAAGATTGGACGCAAGAAGAAATTCAAAATATAAAAGAAAATATGGCACAATCTCCATGGCATACTCATTACCATGTTGAGCCAAAAACAGGACTTCTCAACGACCCAAATGGCTTTTCTTACTTTGATGGCAAGTGGATCCTCTTTTACCAGAATTTTCCTTTTGGTGCAGCCCACGGTTTGAAATCTTGGGCACAGCTAGAAAGTGATGATTTGATTCACTTTAGAGAAACTGGAATCAAAGTTTTACCAGATACTCCATTAGATAGCCATGGTGCCTACTCTGGTTCTGCCATGCAGTTTGGCGATAACTTGTTCCTATTTTATACAGGAAATGTTCGTGATGAAAACTGGATCCGTCACCCATACCAGATCGGTGCTTTGATGGATAAGGATGGCAATATTACGAAGATTGACAAGATCTTGATTGACCAGCCAGCAGACTCTACCGACCACTTCCGCGATCCGCAAATTTTTAACTTCAAGGGGCAATATTATGCCATCGTCGGCGGACAGGACTTGGATAAAAAAGGCTTCGTTCGTCTTTATAAGGCTGTAGACAACGACTACACAAACTGGAAAGCAGTTGGCGACCTTGACTTTGCTAACGACCGCACTGCCTATATGATGGAATGTCCAAATCTGGTCTTTGTAGGCGAGCAACCTGTCCTTCTCTACTGCCCACAAGGATTGGATAAGAAAGTTCTAGACTACGACAATATCTATCCAAATATGTATAAAATCGGGGCTTCCTTTGATCCTGAAAATGCAAAAATGGTAGATGTGTCTCAACTCCAAAACATGGATTATGGTTTTGAAGCCTATGCAACTCAAGCCTTCAACGCTCCTGACGGACGTGCTCTAGCAGTTAGCTGGCTTGGTTTGCCAGATGTTTCTTACCCATCTGACCGTTTTGACCACCAAGGAACCTTCTCTTTGGTTAAAGAACTGACTATCAAAGATGGCAAACTCTACCAATACCCAGTCGCGGCTATCAAGGACCTTCGTGCTTCTGAAGAAGCCTTCTCAAACCGTACCCAAACCAAGAACACTTACGAACTTGAACTCAACTTGGAAGCCAATAGCCAAAGCGAAATTGTTTTACTTGCTGATAAAGAAGGCAAGGGACTTTCCATCAACTTTGACCTTATAAATGGTCAAGTAACAGTGGATCGTAGCCAGGCTGGTGAACAGTACGCTCAAAAATTTGGGACAACTCGTTCTTGCCCTATCGACAATCAAGCTACTACTGCTACAATCTTCATCGATAACTCTGTCTTTGAAATTTTCATCAATAAAGGAGAAAAAGTATTTTCTGGTCGTGTCTTCCCACATGCGGACCAAAATGGTATCCTCATCAAATCTGGAACACCAACTGGAACTTACTATGAATTAGATTATGGTCGCAAAACTAACTGATGTCGCAAAACTTGCAGGCGTCAGCCCTACTACCGTTTCTCGGGTTATCAATAAAAAAGGTTATCTCTCTGAGAAAACCATTCAAAAGGTCAATGAAGCCATGCGAGAATTGGGCTACAAACCCAACAACCTGGCTCGTAGTCTACAAGGAAAGTCCGCTAAGTTAATCGGTTTGATTTTCCCCAATATTTCCAATGTTTTCTACGCAGAATTGATTGATAAGCTGGAACATCAACTCTTCAAAAATGGTTACAAGACCATCATCTGCAACAGTGAGCATGACTCTGAAAAGGAACGCGAGTACATCGAAATGTTGGAAGCCAATCAGGTAGACGGCATCATTTCGGGTAGTCACAACTTGGGAATCGAAGACTACAATCGCGTGACGGCACCAATTATTTCCTTTGACCGCAATCTGTCACCAGATATTCCTGTCGTTTCCTCTGACAACTATGCTGGTGGGGTTCTTGCTGCCCAGACCTTGGTTAAGACAAGCGCCCAGTCTATCATCATGATTACAGGAAACGACAATTCTAACTCGCCGACTGGACTACGCCACGCTGGTTTTGCATCTGTACTCCCAAAAGCTCCTATTATCAATGTTTCCAGTGACTTTTCTCCCGTCAGAAAAGAAATGGAAATCAAGAATATCTTGACTCGACAAAAACCAGATGCCATCTTTGCTTCGGATGATTTGACTGCTATTCTAGTCATTAAAATTGCTCAAGAACTGGGCATCTCTGTCCCAGAAGAGCTCAAGGTCATCGGATATGATGGGACTTACTTTATCGAAAATTACTACCCTCAACTGGCTACTATCAAGCAACCCTTGGAAGAAATTGCCTGCCTTACTGTTGACCTCCTCTTGCAAAAGATTGAAGGCAAGGAAGTTGCGACAACTGGTTACTTTTTACCAGTTACACTATTACCAGGAAAAAGTATTTAAGTACAAGAAAACTCAGACCAATTCGTCTGAGTTTTTTTATGATCTTAAGTTTTCTAAATAACGCTGGGCTGTCTCTAAATTAAAGGTTTTCTCTGCGATGAGGCGATCGACTAGAGGAGCTACCTCGGATTCACTAGCACCTGCGAGAAGTGCCAAGGATTTGGCCTGCAATTTCATGTGGCCTTGCTGAATTCCTGTGCTGACCAAGGCTTTGAGGGCTGCAAAGTTTTGGGCAAGCCCGATAGACACGATAAGCTGGGCTAATTCTTTAGCAGAAGGATTTCCCAGTAGCTCATGACTGAGGGCTACACGAGGATTGAGGCCGATAGAGCCACCCTTGGTTGCTACAGGCATAGGAAGAGTCATTTGACCAACCAATTCTTCTCTTTCAAGGTCCAGCGTCCATTGACTAAGACCTTGGTAGCGCCCGTCTCGACTGGCAAAAGCATGGGCTCCTGCCTCAATAGCACGCCAGTCATTACCAGTGGCAATCAAAATGGCATCAATACCATTAAAAATCCCTTTATTGTGGGTAGCTGCTCGATAAGGATCAGCCTGCGCCAATTGGCTAGCCAAAGCCATTTTCTCCGCAATTTCTCTTCCTTGATCCTTTTGGCGACTTAAGTAGCGAAAAGCGATACGACAACTTGCAGTCACCAGAGAATCGGTCGCGTAGTTAGACAGAATTCCCATGAGACTCTGTCCCTGACTGAGTTCTTCTACGACTGGTTTCAAGGCTTCCAGCATGGTATTGAGCATATTAGCTCCCATGGCTTCCTGGGTATCGACATGGAGATAAACAACGAGAAAGTCTGTTTCACCTTTGATCTGCTCGACATGCAAATCACGCGCTCCACCTCCGCGTTTAACAATGGAAGGATAGGCTTGATTAGCAAGCTCCAAGAGCTCAGCCTTCTTGCTGACAATCTGCACTTGCGCTAGATCTGGATCATCAACTTGATAAAGGGCTACCTGACCAATCATCCGGCGCTCATGAATCTGAGCAGTAAAGCCACCTGCTCGCTTGATAATTTTACTTGCATAGCTGGCCGCAGCAACGACAGAGGGTTCTTCTGTCACATAGGGAACTGTGTATTCCTGATCGTTAACGAGAACCTCTGGGACCAGCGAATAAGGCAGAGAAAAAGTTCCCACTACATTCTCACTCAGCTGGTCTCCCACAGTCACACTCATCTGTTCATCCTGCTCCAAACTCGCTTGGGTCTCAGGACTAAGGAGCGCCTGAGCTTTTAACAGCTCAAGGCGCTCATGGTATGATTTTTTAGAAAATCCATTCCAACTTATCTTCATTCTTTTTCAACCTTGCTATAACGGCGTTGGTGGTCAACAATTTCAACCAAGGCAAAATCTTGATTTTCATAGCCAGCAAACTGGGTAGAATTTGTTTCATCTAAGTCTACTTCCTCAAAGAAGACTTTTTCATAGTCTGCAACAGACAGGGCAGTTCGTTGGTTGAGCTTGTTCAAACGGTCCTTATCCAGATAAGCTTCATATCCTTCAACCAATTCACCACTGAAGAACTCAGCCACAGCACCGCTTCCGTAACTATAAAGGGCAATTTTATCTCCAGCCTTCAGGCTTTCTGTATTTTCTAAGAGAGACAAAAGTCCAAGGAAAAGTGAACCTGTATAGATATTCCCCACCTTTTGACTGTAGAGAATAGACTGGTCAAAATGGTTTTGCAAGAGGTCTTTTTTCTCTTGAGACAGGCTCTTATCCATGATCTTTTTCAAGCCCTTTAGCGCTAATTTAGGATAAGGCAAGTGGAAGCAAACAGCTGCAAAATCATCTAAGGTAAGCTGGAAGCGTTTTTGGTATTCAAGCCAAGTCGTTTTCAAACTATCCAAATATTGTTGGGTAGAATAGACACCATTTACATACGGAGTTGTTGAGTAATTTGGACGCCAGAAATCCATGATGTCACGAGTCTGAGCCACATTGTCGTTATTAAAGGCCATAATACGTGGATTTTGTGTAATCAACATAGCCACACTTCCTGCACCCTGAGTGGGTTCTCCTGGAGTTTCAATACCGTATTTGGCAATATCGCTTGCGATGACCAAGACCTTGGACTCTGGAGAATTTTCCACATGCAATTTGGCATAATGAAGGGCAGCTGTCGCTCCATAGCAGGCTTCTTTAATCTCGAAACTACGAGCAAAAGGCTGGATTCCCAGCAAACCATGCACAAAGACGGCCGCAGCTTTACTCTGGTCAATTCCTGACTCGGTAGCCACAATGACCATATCAATTTCTGATCTTTCTTGCTCAGTTAAAATAGAATCACTTGCACTGGCTGCCAAGGTCACGATATCCTCAGTTAGAGGCGCAATACTCAATTCCTTGAGCAAGAGTCCTTTGCTTAATTTTTCAGGGTCAATTCCCCTCGCTTCTGCTAAGTCTTGTAATTTCAAGACATATTGACTGGTCGCAAAACCAATCTTATCAATACCGATTGTCATATTTACCTCTGTTTTATCATTCATTGTAAAAAATCGTTCTATACTATTTTATCACAAATAGCAGTAAAAGAGAGAAAAAAGACTTGATTCACCAAATCAAGTCGCTTATTATTCTAACCATTATGCTGTTTTCGTAAGTGAGAATAAAGTCTGAGAATCACTGTTCCGCTAGCCATTCCAATGGAAATCACCAAAGCCAACATAACAACCAAGGTTGCACTAGTAATGGCATGACTGTAATCTCCCGTCACAAAAAAGGCTGTTGTTCGATAAGAAAGATAACCCGGAACCAGAGGTGCCAAGATAGCCAAGATAAAGACTACAGCCGGTGTCTTATAAAAAATACTTAAAATCTGGCTGACACAAGAACCGATAATGGCTGCAATAAAAGTAGCCACAATAACATTGGTCGGTTCCTTGAGCAAAAGATAAATTAGCCAGACAGCCATGCCCAAAATTCCTCCTGGTAAGAGCATAGAACGTTGAACATTGAGTACGATTAAAAAAGTGATAATGGCAAGAAGACTTGCTACTGCTTGTAATAAAAAGGTTGTTAGTGTCATATTAATTCATCAATACCAAGGCGACAGAAGTTCCCGCCCCTAAAGCAAGGGTAATGAGCAGGGATTCAAACATCTTACTCATACCAGAGTTTATGTGGTTGGTCATAATATCACGAACCGCGTTGGTCAAGGCAATCCCTGGTACAAAAGGCATGACCGCACCAGCTATAATCAAGTCTGCCGTTGAAGGAAAGCCTGTGTAGCGAGCCCAAAACTGGGCTATCATCCCAAAGACAAAGGCTCCAGCAAAGGCTGTCACAAAGGGAATTCGGATAAACTTCTCCACATAGAGGGAAAAGGCAAAACCAAATAAGGTAGCCACTCCTGCCCCAAGTGCGTCGTAAAGATTTCCACTAAACATAATAGAAAAGAAAGGAGCACTAAAGGTCGCAGCCAAAGTTACCTGCAACTTAGTATAAGGAAGGGGCTGGGCTTGCAAGGCCGTCAATTGCTTGAAGGCTGTCTCTAAATCAATTTGCCCCCCTACCAGCTGACGAGAAATCTGGTTGACATCACAGACTTTTTCAATATTATAAGAAGAGGAAGTCACGCGTTTCATTCGCGAAATATTGGTATTTTCAATGGAGAAAAAGATAGCGGCAGGCATGGCAAGAACATTGCAATCCACAATTCCCTGTGAATGCGCAATTCGAATCATGGTATCTTCTACACGATGAATCTCTGAGCCACTTTTGAGAAGAATGGTTCCAGCTAACATAATCACATCGATGACGGCATTTAATTCTCTTGATTCTTCCATGCTTGCCTCCTTTTATCAACTCTCTCTATTCTATCACAAATCTGGAGTCAAAAAAAATCTTTGCCATGAAATCATGACAAAGATTCGTTTAATCACGAGAATTTTCGTGGTTTCCTTCACTATTTGGTTGAGTCGGAGTAGGAACCGTTCCTTGTTGATTTCCTTGCTGGCCACCTTGTTGATTCCCTTGATTTGGAGTAGTAGGTGAACCTTGGTTACCACGTGGAACTGACGTTGAAGAGGAACTTGATGGTGGTGTTTTGGGTTTATAAATCGAAATTTTAATACGTGTGCTGGCTAAATCAATTTTTCCACCCGCTTTTGGACTTTGCTCTACAACAGTCCCCTCAGCAGTTCCTTCAGGAGCTTTAGACACTTCTACAACTTCGATATTAGCCTCTTTCACCCCAACAATTTGAATCAAATTAATTTTAGTGAATTCAAGACTTGAACCAATATAACTTGGCATTGAAATAGAATTTACTTTTTTAGCAACAGTCAGAACTATTTGAGTTGCCTTGCTAAGATCGTAGGTTGTTCCCTCCGGTAAACTTTGTTTCATGATTGTACCGGCTTCGATTTCGTTGGATTCTTCTTCCTCAATCTTAATTAGATTTTCTGGAACCTTCTTGCCTTTCAATTCTGCCACTACATCACTAGATTTTCGTCCAAGATAATTTCCAAGTTGGAAGGATTGCTGACCAGAAGACACAATCAAATTAATTTTTGTTCCTTCTTTGCGTGTCGTACCAGCGTCAGGATCGGTACGAATAACACGACCTTCTTCAACCTTATCACTAGCCTCTGTTTTTTCTTCACCAACCTCAAAATTGGCTTTCTTAAGCGCTTCTTTAGCCTCAGCAACCGTCTGACCTGCCACCTTTGGAACGGCAATGGTAGCAGGCGTTCTATATAAAATCCATACTAAGGATGCCACAACCAACAAGAAGGTCGCAAATAAAATTGGATAACGTGCTTTCAGGCGACGCCGTTTGGTTGGCTTTGGACTAGGTACTGGTTTTTCTGTCTGATGAGGCTGGGGCTTAGGCTGAGGTCTTCCCTCTTGTACCGGAGCTTTAGGAATAGAAGTCAAGGTACTTTGTGGAACTTTAGGAAGAGTTTTAGTATCTGCCTTAGTTGCATCGTCAAAGACTAGCTTTGGTTCATTACGACGATTATTAGACAAACTACTCGACAAATCCACATACATTTCAGCGACTGATTTGTAGCGATCTGTCAATTTCTTAGCAGTTGCCTTGATAACAACATTTTCTAGAGCCTGAGGCACAGATGGATTTTCGGCTATAACCGATGGCAGTGGTTTCTGGAAATGCTGGAGGGCGATGGTCACTGCGCTATCCCCATCGTAAGGAATATGACCTGTCAGCATCTCATAGAAAATAATTCCCATGGCATAGATATCACTCTGCACAGTTGCTTTAGAACCACGCGCCTGCTCTGGTGATAAATAATGCACAGAACCTAGCATTGAGTTGGTCTGAGTTAGACTCGTCTCTGCAAAGGCTACTGCAATCCCAAAGTCTGTAACTTTGGCAGTCCCATCTGGGGTCAAAAGGATATTTTGCGGTTTCAAATCCCTGTGAACAATTCCTCGAGTATGGGCTAAGCGCATAGCCAAGAGGATTTGTCCCATGATTCGAACCGCTTCTTCATTTGAAAGAGGGTGATGTTCCTTGATATAGCGTTTGAGGTCTAATCCAGCAACATATTCCATTGCGAGATACTGTTGTCCCTCTTCTTCACCGATATCTGTAATCCGAACGATATGAGGATGGTCCAAATCTGCCATGGCTCTCGCTTCCCGCTGAAAACGAGCCACAGCAATCGGGTCTGTCTGGTAGTTGGTCCTCAGGACCTTTACCGCCACTTCTTCCCCGTCTAGAATCAAATCTTTAGCCAAGTAAACATCTGCCATGCCTCCTCGACCAATCTGTTTGAGAATCCGATACCGCCCGGCAAAAATCTTGCCGATTTGGATCATTCTGTTTCCTCCTCATTAACAGCAATAAGGGCAACTGTGATGTTGTCTAAACCACCTGCATTGTTGGCAAAACGGATCAAGGTTGCTGCCTTATCTTCCAAAGAAATATCGCTAGTTACAATATCAGAAATCTCACTTCCTGAAATCATATTTGTCAAACCATCGCTATTGAGTAAGAGATAGTCCCCAGGCTCAAGGGTGATTATTCCAAAATCAGGCTGAATTTCATCTTTTTGACCAATAGATTGAGTAATAATATTTTTCTGTGGATGGCTAGCAGCTTCTTCTGGCGTCAATTGACCTGCCTTAAGCAATTCATTGACCAAAGAATGGTCGCTCGTTAACTGGTGGTATTCTTCTCCACGAATCAAACCGATACGAGAATCCCCAATGTGGGCATAGATAGCCTGATTATCAATAATGGCTACAGCCTCAAGGGTTGTTCCCATTCCTTTATAGGCTTCATTTTGTCCCAATTGGTTAATCCTTTGATTTTCAATCTCAAGGTTGTTAGCAAACCATTCACGCACTTCATTAACCGTATCGATTTGTGTATCAACCCAAGCTACACCCAGGTCTGTTACCGCCATCTCACTAGCGATATTCCCTGCGCGATGACCTCCCATACCATCAGCTAGGATAATCATGGTACGTCCAGCTCTATTGACATAGTGGTTGACATAGTCTTGGTTATTTGTTCGTTTCTGACCAACATCTGTTAATAATGAAATTTCCATGTGTTAGTTCCTTCCTAATCCGATATCTTGCGAAATTGACTGATGAAGAATCCATCACTTCCATACAATTCAGGGGTGATGAGGATACAGCCATCTTTCATGATATCCTTACATTCATGTTCTAGTTTCACCTGCTCAAATTCAGGATGACTTTCTAAAAATGCCTGTACGACTTGAAAGTTCTCTTCTGAGACAATAGTACAGGTACTATAAGTTATTATACCACCTTTGCCTAGTGTTTGACAAACACTACCTAATATTTCTAGCTGAATTTCCTGTAAGGATGCGAAATCTGATGTTTCCTTATTGTATTTGATGTCTGGTTTGCGTCGCAGAAGACCAATTCCTGAACAGGGAGCATCTACCAAAATCTTATCAAATGAATCCTGACCAAAAAACTCATGTACCTTTCTGGCATCCAATTTTTGCGTTTGAATCCGATCTGAAACTCCTAAACGTTGGGCGTTTTCTTGAATTAAGTCCAACTTATGGTCGTACAAGTCCAGAGCCGTAACCTGACCTGTCGTGAGATAAGAGGCTATATGGACTGTTTTCCCACCCGGAGCTGCACAGGCATCTAGGACCTGCTCATCGCCTTGTAGATCAAGAGTCGGAGCAACCAGTTGACTAGACTCGTCTTGAATGGTTATAGCACCTTCTGCAAACAAATCATGACCTGCAAAATACCCTTGCTCCTTAACCAGACCAGAAACAGACAAAGATGAATCACTGGCCTCCAACAAGGCTTGGATTTCCTCTTTTCGACTTAAATCAGTCACACGAATGCTGGCCTTGTTACGCACCAAAAGACTTTCAAAAATAGCTTGCGCCCGCTCTTCTCCGTATTCTTCCTTGAGCTTGGAAATTAGCCAAACTGGGAGAGAATAGGCAATGGAATCACGCTTATTTTTTCGCTTGATACTGGCAATATCTGGCCAGCCTTCACGCAGGATACGGCGAAGGACGGCATTGACCAATTTTTCACTGCCCTTTTTACGGACTTTGGCTAGTTCTACTGCTTCATTGACCACAGCATGATCTGGAATCTTGTCCAAATAACGGAGCTGGTAGACACTAACAAGAAGAAGGACATAAAGCCAACTGTCTAACTGGTCTCTGTCTTCGATAAAGTGGGATAGGTACCATTCCAGAGTCAGTTTACGGGCTACCGTTCCATAGACAATCTCTGTAACCAAGCCCTTGTCTGCTGCTGAAAGTTGACTACCCTTGAGGTGCTTATTTAAGGCGATATTTGAGTATGCTTGATTGATAAAAACATCCTCTAGCACTGCTAGGGCTATACTTCTAGCCGTTTCTACTTTAGTCACCAAATCGTTCTCCTACAGTCAATGTCCGTCCAACTCCGTTGAGGAAGGAAGCAATGTCCATCTTAGGTTTACCAGCTGGCTGCACTTGTTTTAGAGACAAAGCTCCTTCTGCCGTTGCGACAATCAATTCTTTCTTACCAATTGAGAGGATCTCACCTGTATTTCCCTGACCATCTACTGGTAGGGCTTCATAAATCTTAAAACGGTCGCCCTTAAGGAAAGTATGGGCAACAGGCCAGGGGTTCATGCCACGGATTTGGTTGAAGAGTTGACGATTGGTTTTAGTCCAGTCCAGTTTTTCTTCTTCTGGCTTGATATTTGGCGAGAAGGTAACCTGAATTGGATCTTGCGGTTCAGGTTTGATGTCACCAGCAATATAGGTTGGCAAAGTGTCCAAAAGCAAATCACGACCAACGACAGCTAATTTCTCAAATAAGGTACCGACATTATCCTCATCTGTGATAGGAATGCTACGACGAGAAATCATATCTCCTGCATCCATTTCCTTGACCATTTCCATAATAGTCACACCAGCTTCCTCATCCCCTTGAATCAAGGCATAATGGATAGGCGCACCACCACGGTGTTTTGGAAGAAGGGAAGCGTGAACATTGACCGCAAAATCCATGCTATCAAGGAGTTTACTTGGGAGAAACTGCCCAAAAGCAGCAGTCACAATTCCATCTGCTCCTAGCTGCATAATAGTTTCCATCTCTGGACTTCCAGATAATTTTTCAGGTTGGTAGATTGGAAGACCTGCTTCTTTAGCAGCCTGCTTGACCGGGGTTTCTTGGATAACTTTTTTACGCCCAACAGCACGGTCTGGCTGGGTCACAACTGCTAGAATCTCGTAACGGTCATCTGTCAAAAGCCCTTTTAAGACTGTTGCTGAAAAGTCGGGGGTCCCCATAAAGATTAATTTTGTCATATCTTCTCCTTCTTATAAAAATTGCTGTGGCTCATGGTCAATGCTGAGACGGAGCTCACTATTTTCCCTTTCTTGAGTCAAGGCTAAGACCTGGTTGAGGGTCGGCCCCAGCTCATCTTCTAAACGGTATTTAATCAAAATCTGGTAATGATAGAGGTTGTGGGTACGAGCAATGGGTTTTGGCGTCGGCCCCAGAATATAACTGGTCTCTGACAAACCTGACCGCAAAATATTCATGACTTCATAGGCACGTTTGACTACCTCTTCTTCTTTCTTGTGAGAAAGGGTAATGCCAATGGTGAAATAGTATGGTGGATAACCAAGTTGTCGTCTGATTCCCATTTCATAAGCGTAAAAGCCTTCGTAGTCCTGGTCTTTTGCAAATCGAATAGCGTAGTGCTGAGGATTGTAAGACTGAATCAAGACCTGCCCAGCTTTTTCAGCACGTCCTGCCCGACCTGCCACCTGAGTCAAAAGTTGGAAGGTTCTCTCAGAAGAACGGAAATCTGGTAGATTCAAGGCCGTATCGGCATTGAGCACTCCGACCAAAGTCACATTGGGAAAATCTAAGCCCTTAGCAATCATCTGTGTACCCAGCAAGATATCCGCTTCTCCTCGCCCAAACTGGTCAAGGAGAGCTTGATGACTACCTTTCTTACGAGTCGTATCCACATCCATCCGTAGAATGCGGGCCTGCGGAAAGAGTTCTGCTAGCTCGTCATAAGCCTTCTGTGTTCCTGTCCCATAGTAACGAATACTGCGGCTCTTACAGTTAGGACAGACTTGAGGAATGTCCTTTGAAAAACCACAATAATGGCAGTTCATGGTCTTGGTATCCATGTGCAAGGTCAAGGAAATGTCACAGTTAGGACAAGTATCCACCGTCCCACATTCCCGACACATGACAAAGCTAGAATAACCACGACGATTGAGCATGAGAACCACCTGCTCTTTTTTAGCCAGACGGTCCTGAATAGCTTCTAGCAAAGGGGGCGTAAAGTTTGACGTCTCATTTTGTCCGATATAGTCCCGAAAATCAATCACTTGAACCTCAGGGATCCTAGCTAAAGGATTGGCGCGTTGGGTCAGACGTAAATGTTGATAAACGCCTTTGCCAGCCCGAGCACGGCTTTCTAAGCTCGGTGTCGCGGAACCAAGAACCAATGCCGCTTGATTGTATTGGGCCCGTAAAACAGCCACCTCTCTAGCATGGTAACGGGGATTGCTGTCCTGCTTATAAGTCGCTTCGTGCTCCTCATCGATAATCATAACACCTAGATTCTTCAGCGGAGCAAAGATGGCCGATCTAGCACCAACAACAACTTGGGCATCGCCACGTTCCACTTTGCGCCATTCATCATACTTTTCACCATTAGACAGGCCAGAGTGAAGAATGGCAACCTTATCCCCAAAACGAGCGATAAAACGCTCCGTCATCTGAGGAGTCAAGGAAATCTCAGGTACCAGCAAAATAGCTGTCTTGCCCTTATCCAAAGCCCCTTGGATAATCTGCAAGTAAACCTCGGTCTTCCCACTTCCTGTAATCCCTTGAAGGAGGAAGGGAGCCTGATGACTGCCAATCGCACTGACAACCGCATCACGCGCCTGCCTTTGCTCTGGATTCAACTCCAAAGGCTGACTTGCTTCAATCCCTTCAAAATAAGCAGCCGAGCGTTGAACTTCCTTTTGGACTATGGTCACAGCACCTTGTTCCACAAAGAAGTTGACTTGCTCCCGCGAGTAGGACTCTAACAAACTAGCCAAAGAAGTACTCTCTGGATGAGACAGCAAATAATCTCTCAATTCCAACTTTTTCTTAGCACGCGTAGAAATCTCTACACTTTCTAATTGAGCAAGGTCAACCTCATACCAAGACTGGGTCTTGACCTTCTTTTGATCAATTGCCTGATATTCTAGACCAAGCAGGCCTTTTCTAGTCAAACGCATCATTTCAGCTTGCTTAGCTAAATCCAGAGAAGAAAATGCAAGCGAATCCTCTGAACCAAACAAGCGCTCTCGGTCTTCCTGACTCAGACCTGCAAGAGGATAGAGAATCTTGTCATAGCTGGAGTTCAGAAATCCTGGTAGCATAGCCTTGAGGATGGAGATTTTATAGGAGAAGACGGACTTGCGTAACTCCTCAGCAAGCCAGAGTTGTTCTTGCGTGAGAACAGGAGAAAAATCCAGCACCTCCGCAATATCTTTTAAATCATGATTAGCCTCTTCTTCATCTGGTTGGGACTCCAAACCAAGAACAATCCCTTGAATCAGGCGATTGCCCTTACCAAAAGGCACATGAACCCGCATCCCAACTTCTAGCATTCCCTCGAATTCCTTAGGAATCCTGTAACTATAGGGCTGGTCCGTCTGCATCAAAGGCACATCTACGATAATCTTGGCTATAGCCATCTTCTCACCTCCTCCTTGTCAGTACATTCTTGCAATAGAAAAAATAAGATTGAGTCCCCCCAACCTTAAATTTTTTCACCATCTTCTTTTTCTTTAGCGATTTGCTCTTTGATTTTCTTTTCTTCTTCTTCTTTGCGGCGTTTTTCTTCTTCGATACGGCGACGCACTGCTTCACGTTTTCCTTCTGGATCTGGGTGAATTGTAACGTTTCCTGATTCGATTTCTTCTAAAGCGCGAAGAGTTGATTTTTCAGACTTGAAACCTTGAGTTGCTGGCGCACCTGCTTCCAATTCGTGGGCACGTTTTGCTTCCAAAATTACGAGTGAATATTTTGATGGAACCTTGTCGAGCAAGGTATCAATAGAGGGTTTTAACATCATTTGCTTGTACCTATTTTCTAAATTTTATCGAGTAGTTGGAGATTTTGGTAACATCTCCTGATAGTGACCAATGACACGATCTACACGGAAGTGCTCTGCTTCAATAACACGTTTGACACGCTCAGCAGCTAGGGGCACCTGATCGTTGACAATCGCATAATCATACTCACGCATGAGAGCAATTTCTTCCTTGGCTTTTTCGATTCGTTGGGCAATCACTTCTGCACTGTCTGTTCCACGACCTACTAAACGATCTTGCAATTCATCCAAATCTGGTGGTGTCAGGAAGATAAAGACAGCATCTGGAACCTTTTTCTTGACCTGAAGAGCGCCTTGAACTTCAATTTCAAGGAAAACATCGATTCCCTTGTCCAAGGTTTCGTTGACATAGGTCAGAGGAGTTCCATAGTAGTTGCCGACATATTCTGCGTATTCCAACATCTGTCCTTGACGAATCAGCTCTTCAAACTCTTCACGAGTACGGAAGAAATAGTCAACACCGTCCACTTCTCCAGGACGTTGTGCGCGTGTCGTCATCGATACAGAGTATTGAAATTGGTTTTCAGAACTCTCAAAAATCTCTCTTCTAACCGTTCCTTTTCCAACCCCTGAAGGACCAGAAAAAACGATTAGTAAGCCTCGGTCTGCCATTGTGTCTCCTTTTCGTCAGTCTGTGAAATAACATTTCTAGAATAATGGCAAAAAGCCAGATTATCCTTTACAGTCTTTCTATCTAGTGTAACAAAAAAGCAGTAATTTTTCAACTGCTCTTTCTTATTTATTTAGCATAATCTACTGCACGAAGCTCGCGAATCACGGTTACCTTGATATTTCCAGGGTAATCGAGATTGTTTTCAATTTTCTCACGAACTTTGTGAGCCAAGATTGTGACTTTGTCGTCTTTGATTTGTCCTGGATTGACCATGATGCGGATTTCACGTCCTGCTTGAAGGGCAAAGCTATTCTGTACTCCTTCAAAGCCGTTCGCAATTTCTTCCAAATCATGAAGACGTTTGATGTAGCTTTCAAGAGACTCACTACGAGCACCCGGACGGGCAGCGCTCAAAGCATCTGCTGCAGCAACAATCACTGCAATGACGCTTTCGGCTTCGACATCACCGTGGTGGCTAGCAATTGTATTCACCACAACTGGATGTTCCTTGTACTTACGAGCCAATTCCATACCGATTTCAACGTGGCTACCTTCAACCTCACGGTCAATGGCTTTTCCGATATCGTGAAGGAACCCTGCACGACGAGCAAGAGCCGCATTTTCACCAAGTTCGCTCGCCATGATACCAGCTAACTTAGCAACCTCAATCGAATGACGTAAGACATTTTGTCCATATGAAGTACGGAACTGCAAGCGACCCATGATTTTCATCAAGTCTGGATGAAGGTTTGGTGCCCCAATTTCATAGGCAGCAGCCTCACCGTATTCACGAATCTTATTGTCAATCTCTTGACGGTTTTTCTCAACCAACTCTTCGATACGAGCTGGGTGGATACGACCATCCTTGAGCAACATTTCCATAGTCATACGGGCAATTTCACGACGAATCGGGTCAAAACCTGATAAGGTCACCACTTCTGGTGTATCGTCGATAATCACATCGACCCCTGTCAAACTTTCAAAGGTACGAATGTTACGACCTTCACGACCAATAATGCGTCCCTTCATAGTATCGTCTGGCAGGTGAACCGTTGAGTTTGTTGACTCCGCCACATATTCACCAGCGATACGTTGCATGGCTTGAACCAAGATGTCCTTGGCCATTTTGTCAGAACGTTCCTTGACCTCTTGCTCAGCTTCACGAATGCGGCTAGCAATCTCCTTGGTCAAGTTTTCCTCTGTCTGAGCCAAGATAATATCTCGTGCTTCTGCCTGAGACAGGGCACCAATACGCTCTAGCTCTGCTTCTTTTTGTCTTTCGACTTCCTCTAATTGCTCTTCACGCGCATCAAGGTTTTTCGCTCTATCAGAAATACTTTGTTCTTTTTGTTCAAGTGTTTGTTCTTTACTCGTCAAATTGTCGTCCTTACGGTCAAGGCTAGTAGCTCTCTCTGTCAAACGACTTTCGATTTGTTTGAGTTCTTGACGTTCTGATTTGAATTCAGCGTCCACTTCTTCACGGTATTTTCTGGCTTCTTCTTTGGCCTCCAATAGTGCTTCTTTTTTAAGAGACTTGCTTTCACGTTTAGCTTCATTAACAAGTAAATCCGCTTCACGTTCAGCTTGTCCACGTAAATTAGTTGCTTCTTGTTCAGCATTTAAAAGCATCAACTCTGCAGCTTCCTGAGATGATTTCATCTTGGCTGAGATGCTGACATATCCAATGACTAAACCAATGATGACGGCAAAAACAGCAATCGCAAGCGACATGATTTCCATGTTTTTACCTCATTTTATTGTTATTCCGAATGACATACATTCTTTTACATTCTACCATAAAAAAGTGATTTTCACAAACCTAAAATAGAATATGTTTTGGGGAAATTGGAACACATTCACAAAAATAAAATTGTTATTTAGAAATAGTAGTTTAGTAGAGACTTGAGAAAAAGCCTACTTTTCAGTAGACTTAGTTTATTTCTATTCTAATCGGTACTCTTCCAAAATTCTGCTCTGCTATACTTGGATTTCCCAGTTGGTAAATCTGGTCTGCCTTTTGGGTCATAGCATCCCAAGGTTCTTTGCCAATTCGGCTGACTAGATCGACCTGCCCTTTCAAAGACTTGAGATGTTGCCTGCCTTTTTCAGTAAAGCCAAGAACATGGATGCCTTCTGGCAAGTCACTTTCTCTAGCCTGCACCAAGATATAGGTCAAAAGGCGTCTGACACGCGCCTTGGTGTAACGTTTGGTCGCAACCGCCTCAATCAAGTCTTCCACAGACTGGACTGTCTTGATGGTCTCTTTAATGCGCACAGCCATTTCTTGATTGACCTGATAGATGGTGGTTATGTCGGGATTTGACAAGATTTGATAGCGGAGCAAAGGAAAATAGTCTTCCCAGCTCACTTTACTGGTCTGCTCAAATAGGGCAACAGAAGGCATAAATCGTTCTAAGAAATCTTTGTCCCTTTGGTGCTGACGGAGGGCTGTCGCCGAGGCGAAGTCCACATCCTGGTCCACAGAATGGTAACCAGCCCCCTGACGCTGAATCGGATACAGCTTGATATTTCGTCCCGCAACCGCCTTGGCATAGGCCAAAGCAAGAACATGATTGGGTGTATGGCCTGAAAAATCAAGACCAGCAAATTCCTTCCACATGGCTTGGGTTTTCTGGGGATAGGAGAGAGAATCAGGCAGATTTTCCACAAAATTCTCCATCTCTCTACCTTGCTCTGCGTATAAGTCAGCGATTTTTTGATAATCCAGAACTTCTTCTGTTCCAAAAGCGAGGCTATCAATACCCAACCGAGCCAAGATATCCACAGCCCCTTGGCCAAAGAAATCCGCCGCCTGAACACTGACTAAAAAGGGCAGTTCCACTACCAGATCAGCACCATTTTCAAGCACCATCTGGGCTCGTGTCCACTTGTCCACGATAGCAGGCTCGCCTCTCTGCATGAAATTCCCAGACATGGCCACAATTTTCAACCCCTTCGTCTGCTCAAGCAGGTATTTGTGGCCATTATGAAAAGGATTGAACTCCGCGATAATACCCGTGATGGTCATGATAATCTCCTACTTCTGCGCCACAAAAAACCAACGGGTGCTGGTTTCTGTTGGCTCTTTGTCTTCAAAGTCCGCAAAGAGTTTGAAGGATTTGAATCCGGCCTGTTCCAGCAAAATATCATAGGTCAAGACCTCATAGGTTCGCTCCTCATGCACTTCATCGTGGCGACTAAAGGAACCATCCGCTTCCTTGACAAAGAAAGTCAACTCATGAACGATAGAGTGAGGCGCCGCATCCTCATAGGTATCCCATAGCATGGCGAAATCTTCTGCATTTTCATGATAAGAATAGCCTGGAAAAACTTCGTCTGTCTGGTAGGTCGAATGCACATCAAAGATGAAAACTCCATCTTCATTAAGGGCATTATACACTTCCTTAAAAACATCCCCTACTTCCACCTCATCCTGCATGTAGCAGATAGAGTCCGAATAACAAGTGACAAAGTCGTATTGACCTACCTTGGACAAATCCAACATATTGCCTTCAATAAAATCAATCTTTTGTTTGGCTGAAGCCGCTCTCTTCTCCGCAATCTTCAGCATATCTGCGCTCAAGTCAAGTCCAGTCACATCAAAACCAGCTTGAGAAAAGCGTACAGACTGGATGCCTGTCCCACAAGCCAATTCCAAGAGTTTTTTTCTCTCCTTTGTCTTAGGCAAATGACCCAGAGAAAAATCCGTCCATTTATCATATAAACTATCGTCCATGACCGCATCATAGACCGCCGCAAAGGTTTCATAAGTTGCCATAATCATGATACCAAGAGCCTCCATGGCAAACACCACTCGCCCTATACCTTTCTATCCATTTTTTCTAAAATAAGCAAAGAAACCCAGTTGGCTACAACTGAGTTCGTCTTCTAAGCAAGAGCTTCTGAAATATCTACTGACTCCGCCTCATGCCATAGCTTTTCTAAGTTATAGTGGGCACGCATTTCTTCTGAAAAGACATGCACGACAACAGAGCCGAGGTCTAGTAGGACCCAACCTCCAGCTGCATCTCCTTCGACATGACTGCCTTTAAAGCCTGCATCGGCTACTTTTTCACGGATATTATCAGCGATAGCGTCCAACTGACGGCTATTCATTGAACTAGTAATAACAAAGTAGTCAGTCACGCTAGTCAAATCTTGGACATCAAGTGCGAGGATATCCTCCGCACGTTTCTCATCAGCCGCTTTCACGACTAGTTCTAGTAATTCTTTTTCGTTCATTTAGTCCTCTTTCTAGAAAATATGCTTGTAATCTAGGACATCTGCAAAGCGCCCCTCCCAAATGCCCTCATAAAATTCATTTATCGTTTCTGCTGGAATGTCTTTCCCATCAAACGTTGTGCAAGTTCCTTCTGGAATAATAAGCTGATAGCCATATTCAAAGGCAACCTTGACAGAGGTATCCACACAATATTCTGTCTGCATACCACATAAAACTAATTTTTCAATCCCCTGTTTATCCAAGTATTC
The DNA here is from genome assembly GCF_001808665.1 of Streptococcus sp. HMSC070B10. Classification (GTDB taxonomy): domain Bacteria; phylum Bacillota; class Bacilli; order Lactobacillales; family Streptococcaceae; genus Streptococcus. Next base: position 60,409 of record NZ_KV794199.1, read on the forward strand.
TTTTAAACCAGTTTCTTTGAAAATACTGTTATACTTCTTCTGAAAGACCTTTTCATTAGGTTTTCGACTTAAAAGCTCAGATAACTGCCAATCTTCTGATGTTTGAGCTTCAGCGTTCTCAATATGTTGAACATAGACAATTTCAATATTCTTGCTTCTAGCCTGGTTTTGTAAATAAGAAATTTTTTCCAATAGACTATTTGTCTGAAAACCAGTTTCCACTAAAATATTCTGAACATCAATGATTATAAAAGCCGTCTTCATTTAGTCCTCTTTCAAATAGTGCACAAAGGCGTTATAGGTTTCAAGGGTTTGGGGATAGATAGAGAATCCCTGATGAGCTAGATGCTCCACGGTACGAGCTGTTTCGTAGGCCACCGCCTTATTAAGCGATAAACTTGCAATCTCACGTGCCACATCTACTCCTGGAAAGGCACGATTGTGCTCGATATAGTCTGCGACGTAGATGACTTTATCTAGGTCTGTCATCTGACCAGCACCGACTGTATGGATTTCAATGGCTCGCAGGATTTCTGAATCATGCAAATCCAAATCTTCCTGAATCTTGTAGATGCCAACCATGCCATGCCAGACATTATTGCCCCAGTTTTTGAGATCAGGATCCAGCTGATAACGGTCAATCAGGTCTAGAAATTCCTGATCTGACAGCTTTTTAGCGTAGTCATGAAGAAGGCCTGCTAGTCCTGCTTTCTCGGCATCGACTCCAAAGCGCTGAGCCAGTTCTATGGCTGCACGCTCCACACCCAAGCAATGGGTTAAGCGTTTTTCAGGCAGAAGCTCTGCCATTTTTTCCAACAAAACCTCACGGGAGCAGTTGATATAGTCTTGATAGGCCATCAGTAGAGCCCCTCCTTCTCGATGTAGTCTAGCACAGGCTGAGGTAGGAGAAAGTTGGGTTTCCGACCTTGGGCAATGAAGTCACGCACCATGCTGGACGAGATATCCATGAGAGGCACATCCACCCAGATAACTGGATAGGAAGTTCCTGCCTTGTAGCGTGGGCGCTGAACCCCCACAAACTGAACCATGTCAACCAGTTCATCAATTCGGTACCACTTAGGCAGATAGTCCACCATGTCAGCACCGATGATAAAGTAATAATCCGTATCTTGATTCTTCTCTGTTAAAATCTTCATAGTGTCGTAGGTATAGGAAATGCCCTTGCGCTCCAACTCAATAGTTTCAATGTCCAGACCTTCAATCCCCTCAATCGCCAACTCAAGCATCTTGAGACGATGGTGTTCAGGGATGGTTTCCTTTTTATCTACATGAGGAGGTTGGTATTCAGGTATGAGCAGAACTTGATCTAGTCCCAACTGCTGGCGCACTTGATCCGCAACAATCAGATGGGCATTGTGAACAGGGTTAAAATTCCCCCCTAAAATCCCGACTTGTTTACGTTTTTTCTCCTTGATTTCTGGCTCCAACTCTACCTTGGTAAAGGGAGTCAATAGTTCGATTGCCATAGGCTAGTCTCCTTTATTTCTCTGTAAAAACAGTTGTTTGGAGTAGTTTTTTTAGATTTCTTTGACTTTTTTAGAAATCTTGCGATTCTCTTTCTTGCTAGATTGTTTATACAAAATCAAGATGCGTCCGATTTTTTGGACTGTGTCCACACCGATTTCTTCTTCCAAAATTTCAGCTACTTCATGGATATTTTCATCGGTGTTTTGCAAAAGCGTTACTTTAATCAATTCGCGGGCATCAAGAGCTTGACGGACGCTGGTTTTGATTTGGTCGTTAAGTCCATTTTTCCCGATTTGGATGATGGGTTTGAGGGTGTGTGCCTGGCTGTTGAGGAAGGCACGTTGTTTTGATGTTAATGACATAATTTCTTCCTTGTTTTTTTGATAGTTATTTTAGGTGGTGAGGGACGGTCGGAACTAATTTTTCAAAGATTTCATCTTTGAAAAATGGATTTCCTGACCTCACAATTGAGCCTAGGTCTCAATTGTGCCCCTTACCAATCTAACGATTGGCAAGACACCACGGCAATAACTATCGCTATATGAGCTCACTTTGTTCGCTCAGCGATTTTGTTTTAAATAATTGCTTTTCGCGTGACGACTGCGACGCCTTCTGGTGCCCAGACGGCGACTTTGGCGGTGCCTGTTACGCGGATCCAGCCTAGGCCTGAGATGACTAGGTCTGTCTTTTCCTTAATGTTAAATACATGCTGAACTAGTTTTGGAAAATCTTCTTTTTCCTTGCTATTTGGTGGTGTCAGAAGGGTTCCGACGTGCTTATCGTAGAAAGCACTAGCGCCTTCAAGCTTGGTACGGTGCAATTTGAGTTCGTTGTCAAAAAAGGCTGTGAAACCTTGCTTCTCACCTGCAATAAAGTCAAAGCGTCCGAGACCTCCTAAAAACAGGGTTTGTTCAGGATTGAGCTGATAGGTTTTAGGCTTGATTTCCTTTTTAGGACTGACATACTTGAGGTTTTTGGCCGTCAAGTAGTGAGCCATCTGGTGACGGTGGATAATCCCCGGTGTATCGTAGATATAAGATCCGTCGTCAAGCGGAATCTCAATCTTGTCCAAGGTTGTTCCTGGGAAACGTGAAGTCGTAATGACATTCTGGTTACCCGTGATTTCTTGGATAATAGCATTGATAAGAGTTGATTTTCCAACGTTGGTCACACCGACCACATAGACATCACGGCCCTTTCGGTAGTGCTCGATTTTGTCAATAACTTCCTTAATGGCATGCTTGTTTTGTGCCGAAGTTAAGACGACATCGACTGGGCGAAGACCTTCTTCGTGGGCACGCTCCATGAGCCACTGGCTAATCTTTCCTGGTTTAACTGACTTGGGCAGGATATCTTTTTTATTTCCGACCAAGAGGACATCATTGCCCGATACAAAACGTGGCAAACCTGGGATAACAGAGCCATTAAAGTCAAAGATATCAATGACATTAACTACCAAAGCATCACTGTCTCCCACCTTATGCAAGAGCTTGAGGAAATCATCATCCGTCAACTGAACATCAGTGATTTCATTGTAGTGGCGGAGACGGAAACAACGTTGGCAATAGACTTCACCTGTCTCCAAACCTTTTTCAAGTGCCGACTGGGGGGTAAATCCAAGTCCAGCCTTGTCTGTCGTCTGAATGGTTGCTCCACAACCAATACAGAGAATTTCTTCCATAGTTAAATTCCTTTTTTATATGTAATCGGTCCGTACTTTTCAGTGATTTTTTGCATAACACGGCGCTCACGAGCTCGGTTAATCTGCGTTTTGATTGAGTCGTGCTGAACTAAGGGTTTGACCAATATTGAGCGAATGCCTGCACGGTGGGCTGCTCGTATATCTGTCATGAGCTGGTCGCCGACCATAACCACTTCACTTTTCTCATAGTGAAATTCCTTCATGGCACGGTCAATCCCAAATGTGAAGGGCTTCAAGGCCCAGTAGACGTAATCAATCCCAAATTTTTCAACTGCTCGTTGGACGCGTTTTTTAGTGTTATTTGATACCACAATGATGCGAATGCCCGCGTCCCGAAGATCATGTAGCCATTGCTTCATCTCTGGCGTCCCGTCAGGGTTGTTCCAAGCAATGAGGGTATTGTCCAAATCGACCAAAACAGCCTTGATTCCATGCGCCTGCAGGCTTGGGACTGTCAGATCATAGACTGCTTCCACAGCAAAGTCTGGCATGTAGTTTTCAATCACCATTTTGGCTCCTTTTCTTTTATTTTCTAGTAATTTTCTTCAGCCATTGAGATAAGGCCACCCATAAAATCAAGCTAGTCATTAAGATATAAATCCAAGCATTTGGCTCTTCTGTAAATGGTAGAGGAACATTCATTCCGAAGAAACCTGTAATAACCGCAAGTACTGCTAGTAAGACGGAGATAATAGTCAAAATTGACAAACTATCATTCAAGTTATTGTTTAGGATGTTGTTGTAAGAAGCTGAGAGTTGTTGCAAGACTTGAGAAATCAAGTCTGTCATAGACACCAACTGATGGGCTTCAATCATGGCATCATCAAACTGCTCTCGTTCGACATCATTAAATCTCCGATAAAGAGCATGGCCCTGGATATGTTCCAAGAGGAGTCGATTTTGTTTTGCTGCTGCTGTCAAGTAAACCATACCAGTCTCCAAGTCAGAGAGGGCGAAGAGATTTTTCTTTGTTGTAGTTTGACGTAGCAAGGCACTAATTTCGTCCTTACTTTTATCCATCTCTTCAATGACAGGATAATAAGCGTTACTGATAATCTCTAAACCAGCAAAGAGAAACTTGTAAATAGAAAGCGACTCATGGCTATCCAGATAAGCTAACATCTGATCAATGACATAAGCATTCTTATGGTTGCTGATGGTAATCATTCGTTTGTTTTCAACGATAAAGGTCATGGGAATCGCTTCATAATATTCTTTGTCTTTTTCTAAATCAAGAACATTATAAATAAAGGTTACCGTCTCCGTTTCACGGTTATAATCCATATGAGCTCGTTCATTTCTATCCAGAGCATACTCAATGGTTTCCTTGTCCAATCCATAGATGTCAGAAAGATCTTCCATATTTTTAATCTTATCCACATCAAGGTCTATCCAAATACAACCATTGCCCAACTGCTTTTCTAAAACCATCTTTTTTTCTCCTTTATTAAACTCTTTATTAAACTCTTTATTAAACTCTTTCTACTATACCATAAATCTGCTAAAATTTCAGGCCTGGTCTGTCCGAGAGAAATTACTGACGACTGTTATATTCCGATTGGGAACAAAGTGCAGAACCTGGTCTTCTCCTCGGAGTTGTGTTGTTCGAATGCCAACGCTGACAACCTTGCCCGATACAGTAATAGGCCCATTTGTCAGAACAACCTCATCTCCCACATCCAGTTGACGTTCAAAGAGGATGAAAAAGCCATTGATGACATCAGACAGAAAGCCTTGGGCTCCCATCCCAATAGCTACCCCAGCAATCCCAGCACCTGCCAGCAAACTAGAGACTGGCAAGCCCAAAATAGACAAGATACAGTAAAGTAAAAAGAAATAGAGGGTATAATTAAACACATTCTCTAATAAACGTGAGATGGTTTTCTGACGCCCGACATCGTGGCGAGACATTTTTAAAGAAGGTTTAACAATTCTCTGCACCATGGTATGAAGTAGTTTCTTAGCTATATAGAATAGCAAAAATAGAAATAACAGAGAAATTAACTTGGTTAAGATATTCTCAATAATCGTTGTTATATCAAGCTTATTGAGATAGGTTTGAAAAAATTCTTGCATAGAAAACTCCTTTCATTTATTATACCATACTTTCACAAGTGATGAATCTCCATAAATATTCAAAAATAATAGCCAAAATAGACAGAAAATTCTTGATTTTAGCTCATATTTATACTATAATCATAAACATTACACAACAAAGGAGATTGTTATGAAAAAAATCATTCATGCTTGGAATAAGGCAAGCCTGATCAAACGAATTTTGATTGGTATGCTTTGTGGAGGTATCCTAGGACTGACACTTCCTAACATTTCAGGAATTGGCCTGCTCGGAGATCTCTTTGTTGGTGGCCTCAAAGCCATCGCACCGATTCTAGTCTTTGCTCTCGTTGCCAATGCCCTTTCACAACATAAAAAAGGACAAGATAGCAATATGAAAACCGTTATCTTCCTTTATCTAGTGGGGACATTTGCAGCTGCTCTTGTAGCGGTTTTTGCTAGTTTTATCGTTCCTATTGAAATTACCTTGAATAGTGCCAATACAGAGATTACGCCTCCTGACGGTATAGGTCAGGTCCTCAGCAACCTCTTGCTCAAACTAGTTGACAATCCAGTCAATGCCCTTATTACTGCCAACTACATCGGTATCCTATCATGGGCAGTTATTTTCGGGATTGCTATGAGAGAGGCCAGCAAAAACAGTAAAGAATTGCTTAAAACCATGGCTGATGTGACTTCTAAGATTGTCGAATGGATCATCAACCTAGCTCCATTTGGTATTCTTGGTCTTGTCTTCAAAACCATCTCTGATAAGGGAATCGGCAGTCTAGCCAACTATGGAATCTTGCTTGCCCTCTTGGTGACAACCATGTTCTTTGTAGCTCTGGTAGTCAATCCACTAATTGCCTTCCTCTTTATGAAGAGAAATCCTTATCCCCTCGTTTGGAAATGTTTGCGTGTCAGCGGTGTGACAGCCTTCTTCACTCGTAGTTCTGCAGCCAACATCCCTGTTAACATGAAACTTTGTCATGACCTTGGACTAGATCCAGATACCTATTCGGTTTCTATCCCACTTGGTTCTACTATCAACATGGCCGGAGCAGCGATTACCATTAACGTTTTGACCCTTGCTGCAGTAAATACTCTTGGAATCCCTGTTGACTTTGCAACAGCCTTTGTCCTCAGTGTGGTAGCAGCTATCTCAGCCTGTGGTGCTTCTGGTATTGCGGGAGGTTCCCTCCTTCTTATCCCAGTTGCTTGTAGCCTTTTCGGTATTTCTAACGATATTGCCATGCAAGTTGTCGGTGTTGGATTTGTCATTGGGGTCATCCAGGACTCATGCGAAACAGCCCTCAACTCTTCTACAGATGTCCTCTTTACTGCTGTTGCCGAATACGCAGCAGCCCGTAAGAAATAACTCATCAAGGCAAGCCTGCTCAGGTCTTGTCTTTTCCGCTTTTATCTAACTTACTAGGAAATCCTTATGTCTATTAGCCAACGTACGACCAAGCTCATCTTAGCTACCTGTCTTGCCTGCCTTCTTGCTTACTTTCTCAATCTCTCCTCAGCTGTCTCGGCTGGAATAATCGCCCTCTTGAGCCTATCCGATACCCGTAGAAGTACCTTAAAACTGGCCCGAAATCGCCTCTTTTCCATGCTTCTAGCTTTGGTTATCGGAGTTCTGGCTTTTCACTTGAGCGGATTTCATATCTGGAGCCTTGGCCTCTATCTAGCCCTCTATGTGCCTCTAGCCTACAAGATGGGATGGGAAATTGGCATCACACCAAGCACTGTTTTGGTTAGCCACCTCTTGGTACAAGAGACAACCTCTCCAGACCTTCTAGTCAACGAATTCCTTCTCTTTGCAATCGGTACAGGATTTGCCTTACTTGTCAATCTCTACATGCCTTCACGAGAAGAGGAAATTCATCATTACCACACATTGGTAGAAGAAAAGTTAAAAGATATCCTCCAGCGCTTCAAATATTATTTATCCAGAGGGGATGGACGCAACCGAGCACAGTTGGTTGAAGAATTGGACACCCTTTTGGAAGAAGCCCTCAGACTGGTCTATCTAGATCACTCTGACCACCTCTTTCACCAGACCGACTACCATATCCACTATTTTGAAATGAGACAGCGACAAAGTCGTATCCTGCGAAACATGGCCCAGCAAATCAACACCTGTCACCTAGCTGCCAGTGAGAGTCTGATTTTGGCCCAGCTCTTTTCAAAAATTGCTGGTCAACTGAGCCAGACCAATCCTGCTTCTGATTTGCTAGATGAAATTGAACGTTATCTGAAAGTCTTCCGTAATCGCAGTTTGCCCAAGACAAGAGAAGAATTTGAAACCCGTGCCACACTTCTTCAACTCCTACGTGAAGCCAAAACCTTCATCCAAGTAAAAGTTGATTTTTATAAAAAATATGGACAGTAATACTCTTCGAAAATCTCTTCAAACTACGTCAGCTTCACCTTGCCGTATATATGTTACTGACTTCGTCAGTTCTATCCACACCTCAAAACGGTGTTTTGAGCAGCCTTCGGCTAACTTCCTAATTTGCTCTTTGATTTTCATTGAGTGTAAAAAATAAAACTTCAGACCAATCACAAAAGGTGAATATCTGAAGTTTTCTTTTATTTGTAAGTTATTACCATAAAGGTTAATAGTAAAACGAATAAGGCCAAACTCACCAATAAAGTAAGAACCTTGACCAAGGTATTGCTCTGCCAGTAGCTTGGTTTACCAATATTACTGGTCGCATCCATGGAAAATAGTTGATTTTGACGGGGTTGTATGGTCACCAATACAATCAAAGCAAGAGAGAGGACAATAGCTAAAACAATCAGAATATCAGTCATAGGCCTACCTCAAAATCCCTAGCAAAGTAAAGAGTAAACCAACCAGAATCATTAAACCCAAGATGAGTGAAAAAGTTTTACTAATCTTTTCCCCTCGGGTTTCTTTTTCCTTTTTGATAGGTTTTTGTTTCAACTCTTCCATGCGACCTTCAACGTCTTTGTAAAATAAGTCTTCGTCTGACATGTTAGCCTCCTAAAACAGTTTGCATGGTTTCCTGATATCGTACCAAGTCAACATAGTTGGCATGTTGGCCTTGTTTGCCAAGTGCCTGACGCATTTGATCAACATCTGAAAGAGCCAATTTAATGGTCTCAACCAAAGCAGCAACCTCACTACTTTCAAATAGATGAGCCGGAGCGATATAGAGTCTATTGTGTACCGTTTGGTTAAATCCAAGAATCAAGAGATTGTGCTCAAAGGCCTGACGCACCGCCTGCAACAACTCATTGCTGTGATTGATATCTAAATAAATATCCGACAGTTGATACAGCTCCTGAATCTTCTGTGGACTAGCATTCTGGTAAAGGACCACATTAGGATAGCGAAGCATGTCTAAGAGCTTAGAAGACATCTCTGTTACCGCCGCGATGCGGAAAGTGACATCAGGCAAGGCTTCTACGATTGCTTCCACTTGCTCAATCTGATCTGAATTAGTCAAGATTAAGGCATCTCGTCTTAGGAAATTATCCCGTTTAAACTGATAATGGTAACCCAAGTGCACAAACTGATCATGGTATTTCTCATCGGTCAACTCTAAAGCACGCTCATAAGTCGCTTTGTTTGGAATGATAATCTTCTTAGTACGCACATCAGCGCTTTCCAAAATCAACTGCATATTGCCTGGAATGGTGTCATAGAGAGGTTCCTGCCAAACCAAAACATCTGATCCAGACTTATCTGGATGATGGAAGGAAACTAAGAAAGGTGTCGCTAGAGTATTAAAAATAAGCTGACTGGTATCGATTTCCAAATCTTGCAAAAAGAAGGTGATAAATTCAACCTTATTTGCAAAGTAACGCATGGACTGACTAGGTAAGGTCAATAATATATCACCCGTCACATGGTTTTCAAGTAAAACTTCCTGACCATTGCCATTTTGGTAAACTGTCATAATTGGCTCGCTATCTGCGCTAAAGGTTGTTGTAGCAAAGCAAGCTCCGAAGCGATTGTAATGGTCAACCTGACGGACTCTACCTTCCAGGTCTTTCCAATCTACCTGTTTTACCAAGCGAGCCTGCATTCCATCAGCATAATGAATAAGAGCTCTCTCCTGCGTCATATCTTCAATACGAGCAGACTGATTATTGCCTGAAATTTCCCAAAAAGCTGGAACAGGGACTTGGTTGAAATAGAGAGGTTTTCCCTTTTCATAGCCTAGATAATAGGTAAAAGGAGAAACCAGACCATCAGGCAGAAAACCATCTGCATAGATGACCACTCCAAGTTGAGAAAGACCAGTAGCGACTAGACTTTCATGTAAATCTCGACTTTCCTGACTATAACGATCATAAAGTTCAATCATGGAGCACCTCCTCTACTGTTTTCTTCCACTTTTCTAAAATTTCTTCGGTTAAGAAGCCTTCTGCAATCTGGTAAGAATGGGTACGCATAGCCTCCAAACGATGTTCTTGATACAATTGACAAATCTTAGTCGCATAAGCTTGCTTGATTTGATCTTCCACATGGTCAGATGAACTTGGAATCAAATAACCATTTTTCCCATCCTCTATAAAAGTCTGATTGCCATAAGGCACATCAAAACCGATAAGAGGGAGGCCTGAAGCAATTGCTTCCATCAGGGTCAGACCAAATCCTTCGCTGGTAGATGCCGTCAAGTAGACCTCATACTGGCTATAAATCTGCGAAAGTTCTGCATGTCCCTTTAGTTGGATATAATCCTCAGCCTGATGAGTTGCAATAATATCTCGAAGAAGAGAATCCTCTCCACCGCTACCATAGATATCAAAGGTTAATTCAGGAATTTCCTTACGAGCCTCAATGACTTCCTTGACCAACCAGTCGATGTGTTTTTCTTTGGCCAGACGTGAAGCAGTAATCAATGAAAAAGGCTTACGTCCTTGACTTGACTCGGTCAAGGAATCAATACTTCCTACAGGAATGGTAATAACCTTTGGTTGGTGCTGGGTGTATTTGGCAAATTGCTCTTGCAACACTTCCTTTTGTCTATCAGTTGATACGATAAAGAAGTCAACCTTATCCGCATTGGTAAACTGATAATCATAATAGTTGTTCCAGAGGATGTAATCCTCATTTGTAGCATTTTCACTATAATGCTCCGCATGAACAACTACCGCTAAATACGCTGCTTGTGCTTCCTCAAAAACAACCTGTCCAATGCCTGTCTCCCTATCCAGAATGACCAAATCAGACTTGTTCAAATTCAAGGATTTCATAAAGGCTCGCATGAAAGCTGGCTTACCATAGAAAATCTTATCCTTGAAACGATAAACTTCTTCCTTCCCTTGATTCATCAAGATATCATAGGCTGGAGTCCCATCTTCATTGTAAAAAGTTCGTTGATATAGGACTGCAACATTGTCCTTTGGAGCAAAGTATTCGCTACAATAGCGCGTATAAGAAAAGTAATCCTTCCGAATCAAATTCCCCTTAAAAACATACTCGGCATGTTGGACCAAGTCCTTGTTCTCATCAACCAAATAACAGGTAACAAACTTATCTTGGTCAGAAAAGAAGATACGCAAAACCTTGCCATTCTTTTCTCTACGACTTTCAACACCGTCAAACTTAGACAAAACATCCTCAACCGTCACGCTAGTCGGTGCAATCTTGATATCTGTAAAGTGATTATAAAGCCAGATAACTTGCTCATCATCAAAACCAATATTGGCTGTTAAGTGCTGAATGTTATCCGCTAAAATCATATCTGTAAAGATAAACTTAGAGGACAGATTTAATTTCCGAAAAACACCAGCACGGTAGGCTTGGGCGTATTCAACACCGCTACTAGCCCATCCAAGTCCTAAATTTATATTATAAATTGTCATATTTTCTCCTCTTATGGAAAATGAGTCATAATCTCACCCTTAGAAGTGACTTCAACCAAGCCCATCAGGAGATTACGAACCATATCCGCACGGATTTGTTCTTTCATAGCTTCAAATCCCGCGTAGGCTTCTTGATAATACTCTACAATCGGGTTTTTCTGACTAGCAGACTGACCACCTATAGCCATAGATAACTGTTGTAGATAGTCTACCTGCTCTACCCAGTTGTCATCAATAGCCTTGAGCATGGAGAGTCGTAAAAACTGTTCATACAAGTCGTGTTTCTCCAGTAATTCCTTCTTTTCAGAGAGTTCTCTATTCACAACTTGTTGAATAAAGTTGCGGACTTGTTTCTGATTAGATAGGTCTAGATTATCTGGAATCTCCTTTACATGGAAACTGATATTGGTAACAATAAAGTGAAACAGTAATTCACGACTGGCATAGTGTTCAGCCGCTACCGCTTCTGTATATCTCTCGATGATATCCAAAACTACATCTTCTAAGTCACGAGAACCATCTATTAGACGATTGCGTTCCTTGTAAATCATATCCCGTTGAATATTCATACTTTCAGCATATTCTAGAGTCTGACGGCGTGCCGAACGTCCAGCACTATCACTGGCATGCTGAGCCCTTTCGACCAGGTTACGATACTTACGACCTTTGAGAATTTCTGGTTGCGTCATATCTTGAACTTGATAATCTTTATACCTCTTATGAACCCAAGATGGACCAAATTTCTTGATAACATCATCTTCCAGTGATACAAAAAACTTACTCATACCTGGATCTCCTTGACGACCAGAGCGGCCACGGATTTGAAGGTCGATCCGCTGACTTTCCATCCGCTCTGTTCCAATGACAATCAAGCCACCAAGTTCAGCGACTCCCTTACCAAGTTTGATATCGGTACCGCGTCCTGCCATAGATGTTGCAACTGTTACGGCCCCCATCTGGCCTGATTCTGCGATAATTTGGGCCTCACGCGCAGCATTATTAGCATTGAGGACATTATGAGCTATTCCCTCACGAAGCAAGAGCGATGAATAAAGCTGAGACATTTCAACTGAACCTACAAAAACCAGTAAGGGATTCCCCTTAGCATGATACTCTTTGATGTATTCCAAAGACGCATAAACTTTCTCTGGTAAAGTCACATAGAGATTATCGGGATAATCAATTCGTTGCTTAGGACGATTGGTTGGAATCCGAATAACGGCCATATTATAAGTCTCAAGAAATTCTTTTTCTGCTACCTTTCCTGTCCCCGTCATCCCAGATACTTTTTTAAACATCTTAAAGAGACTCTGATAGGTGATGGAAGCCATGGCTCTCGTTTCAGGAGATAACTTCACATGTTCTTTGGCTTCAATGGCCTGATGAAGACCTCCCTGTAGTTTGGTCATTTCCATTAAACGGCCAGTCCCCTTATCCACCAATACCATCTCATTTCCACGAATGATATAGTCCTTGTCTTTAGTATAAAGTTTATGGGCTCGAATCGCATAAACTAAATGACGAGCAAAGGACGCATGTTCTTCCTTATATAAGTTGTCAATTCCTAGGAAACTTTCAGCAGACTTGGCCCCCTTAGTAGTAAGCCAGACCTCCTCCTTCTCCTCTTTGAAAATATAATCTTCTCCCTCGACCAGCGTTGTCACCAGTGTTTCAATGATCCCATAGTAATTAGACTGAACACGGGGAGAACCCGCAATAATCAAAGGAGTTTGTGCACTATCAAGCAAGATATCATCAATTTCATCAATGATGACATAGTTAAAAGGTCGCAAAAACTTACCTTCTTCATTCGAAGCCAGATTATCATTTAGGTAATCAAAACCTAAATTACTATTGGTTGTGTAAATGATATCCAAAGCATAAATAAGCTTCTTTTCTTTAGCTTTCATTTCCTTCTTTGAATCCCCTGTAAATGGCACCCCAATTGTCAAGCCTAAGAAACGATAAACTTGGCCCATTTCCTCTGCATCACGTTTTGATAAATACTCATTTGGCGTAACAACCATCACACCTTCTCCTGAAAGAGCGTTCAAATAGACCGGCATGGTGGCTGTTAGGGTTTTCCCTTCACCAGTGTTCATCTCGGCAACATTTCCGTAGTGCATGATAATAGCTCCCATGACCTGAACATCATAGGGGAACATCCCTAAAATCCGTTTGTCCGCTTCACGCACCACTGCAAAAGCTTCTACTAAAAGGTCATCTAGACTTTCTCCTTTGGAAAGACGCTGACGAAACTCCACTGTTTTAGCGACTAATTCTTGATCCGAAAGAGAGGACATCTTGTCTTTTAAACTATTAATCCTCTTTAAAATCTTTTTCACTTTTCTAAGCTGGAAATCTTGACCTAAACGTCTAAACACTTCTGATCTCCTTGATAGAAAAATGATAAAAAGTTATGGATTCAAAACCAGCACTTAAAAGAGAAACTTGATAAGTATAACTATCTTCTGGATAAGTAAATATGAAATCTTTCACTTTTTCTACCTTTTCTTCTAAAATATCACCATAGCGGTCAAAAAAAGTTATCTTGGTATAAACTCCATTTTCAGGCTGACAATCAAAAACTAGTGATAGTTGATACTCCTGATTTCTTTTTAGTAAGGGAAGCTGGGGCTGAGTCCGTGCAGCCTGGTAATTGACACTAGAAAACCAAGTCTTGAGAATTTCACCAGATGGCAATAGAGGATTATACAGACGGACACTTTTGTCAGGGTAATAAGATACAGTTGACCCGTACATATAAGTCCCGCCAACTTCTCCCCAATGAATAGACTGTGTCTGTGTAATAATCATTCTTTCTCCCTTCCAAAATCACTTGCTAGTACCATTCGATAAAAGTGAAGAAACCAAGCAATATTGGTATCTGTATCATCATTGTGTCGTCCAGCAGTTCCTTTAGATAAAATCTTGGCACCTGTATTACATAAATAAGTAACTAGATTCTCATAAGCCTGAGGATCCATTTCTTCATCTTTCATATAGGACAAACCAAAGGTTGTCTTTGAAAAATTTGCTTGTTTAAATATTTTCCAAAAACGCTGATCCAACTCCGTCATATCTTGCGAACTTCTCCCACCTGTATGGTGAATTAAACAATCAAAAGCCAAGTTAGAGACACCCGGTGCGTCCAAACGTCCACGGCTAGCTATGGTTCCTAAATTAGCCAAGGGCTTACCGACTATGATGGCATGAGGTTCAAAAGAAGCACCATAATAGAGAGCCGGAAACGTTCCCATAGAAAGACCTGATAAAATCAAATCCTTTCGATCAAAGCCTAAATAATCAAGATAGTGAGCAATCGTCTCTTTGACCTTTCCCTCTAGCTCATCTGTTCCTAGATAAAAAGCTCCCCCTTCTAAACGTGGATCAGAAAATAAAATGAAGGGACATCCTAGGGTTTTCATCATAAAGTAGCCCTCGAATCCTTCTGCAGGTCGATAACCGGAAAAATAGACAGCTAAAGGAGGCTTAAAATCACCTGGATGGAAGAAATAGTTTATTTCATCACGTTTGGAATCATGTAGGATATTCCCACCAAGCACAAACTTACCAAATTGTTTTCGACTCCAACGTTGGTGAAGATTACCTAGTTTGATAGTTCCACGACCTCTTGCTTCAACAGATAAAAATATCAAAAAATTAGTATCTATACTATCTATAACGATAGCTTTTTCCAAATCTGCTTCAGTATAAACTTCTTCTTCAAAAAAATGGTCTATATTCCCTTCAATTATCTTTCGGACTATAAACCTAAACTCACAATTCCCCTGTTTTTCATACTCTAGCCATAATTCTATAGGCAAATTTTTATAAACCATAAAATTATGAGACCAACAGGCCAATTGATGAAAGTTCGTTCCAAAATCACCTTCTATCATTACATGCTCCAATCCTTGATAAGATATAGAGCCTTCAAAAGAAGAATGAATTTGAATATTTGACGGAAATAGTTTATCCCCATATCCCCCACTAAAAAGAGAAGTTGATAGGTCCTGCAATAAAGCCTGCGGATCCGAAAAATCTACGGGCTGTGCACATTGTTTTTTTAATATATCTAAAAGAAGGGGATCTGTCGTCTTAAAATCCTGATTATAAAAAAGACTATGAGGTTCGAAAAAATCGGTAAACTCAAGGACATCTGTTAAAGAGTTACCATCTTCAATCAAAACAGCTTGAAAACGACTGATAGTATCTATCTCGATCATCTTGCGCAATGCCTTGGAGGACCGAGGGCAAACAAAATACCAGTCCATATTTTCTGGGATTTCATATTGATGAGACCAGTTATCAAGTCCTATTTGTAAAATTTTAAGACCTTTTGACATGTCGAGCCCCCTCTGTCCATTTTTTTAACTTTTCAATAAATTGTTGTCCAGTGTGCTCCTTAATCTTATCAATCGAATAAATCAAGGACTCATTCCACTCTTTCAACCTATCTGTGTAATAATGTGCAGCCTTAGAAAATTCTGTCACATCTGTCAGCAAATAACCATTTTTTAAATGTTCAACATAGACGGTTTCAACTAGATTGATTTGAGGAATTCCTGCACTAATACCAGCTATCTGTGTGTAGAGATGAGGCTGTCTATTTAAATCCACAATCAAACGGACAAATTCTAGTGTTTTTATCAAATCTAACTCATCATTCAAATTGACAAACTGTATGCGTAAGTCCTGGTGTTGATTTTCTTCCAGAGGATTTTCTGCATCACCATAATCAATCGCCTTTCCTAGACTTTCGTATTGAATGTTTTCTTGGATGAAAGACTCAACAATCCTTTCAACCTCATTCATTTGCTCCTGACTAGCAGCAAAGGCTCCAAAAATCACCTCAGTATCTTTATTTTCAGCGACAAAGGCCAAGACTTGAAGTAGAGCTTGATTATCAATTCCCTGCTCAAAATTCAGTTGATAATATATGATGGATTCTTTCTTAGTTTGACTTCTCCCCAATCGTAATCGGGTGTCAAATGATGATAAATGATAAAATTGATGCATTCGTTCAGGATACAACTCCTGCAACAATCGTAAACTATCCTCTCTATCCACCAAAATCAAATCTGATTTTTCAAAAGTTAAATCTAAATCCCTAAAGGTATCTTGAGGATTACGTCCAATGAAAAGACTCAAAAGTTTAGGATTTTTTCTAGGTAAACGGTCTAAGACCAGCTGGTCATGGTGAGGATGAGAAGGAAGCATAAAAATATCCTGATACTTCACATATTTTTGCAGATAATTCTCAAAAAATTCTGTCACCAAATCTCCCATGTCTTGATAGATGAGCGCTTTAAAGCGATAACCAAAAATTGGATTGACTTCTACCCGCCCGCCTTCTTTTAAACGCTCTCTAAATTGCCACACTCCCTTGGGATTCAAATATTCTTGATAGGCCGCTTGCCCATCTTCAAAAAAGATAACGCTCGATACAAATCCACGATCATCCATGATATAGTGCATATGTATTTGACCATTCGGTTCAAAATACTGTATATCACTGATGAAACCTTCAACCCCATGTTCAACCTTAGCAAATTTCTTCCCATTTTTTTGAACGATAATCGTAAAGGGACTATAAATAAATTCACAGTCATCATCCCACTCAATATCTCTAATGCTTAACACTTGAGTATGGAGATTATGAAAATCTTGCATAACATCAAAAACGGAATAAGTATCCGTTTCTAACACACCATGTCTATGTAAAAAATAACGTAGATGAGGCTGGTAAGCTAATACTAATAGACGAGAATCTATATCTTGCCTTTGAAGGAGTCGAATCTGATGAAAGGTATCATCAAACTCTAGACGAAAATGAGAAAAATACCATGGAGTGATAGTTGCATGCCATGTTCTTTCTGAACCATACCAAGCTGGAATAAAATAATACATAAAAGTCTCCTAAATCAAGGGTTTATAGGTTTCATTTAACCTTAAAGCCTTGAACTCGTCTCTAATCGTAAAAATCATGCCCCCAAACATCAAGAACAAGCCTGGAATCATTGCCAATCGTAATAACTTTTCATCATACAAAACAAAAAGCATGGGACCACCTGCCATAATCACATTAAAGAGACCACCTATGACTGAGAAACGAAGGACCAATCGATTAATAAATCGACTAGTGTCCTCGCCTGGATAAATTCCATAAATGTATTCTCCAGATTTTTTCATGCGATCTGCAATCTCTTCACCATTCATTGTCACAAATGCAAAAATGATACTAAATAAAAATAAGACCGAAATATAAACATAGACCCACAAAGGTTTTCCAATCATAAATTCCTTAGATAATCTCGTCAGTCCTGAAGCGTCGGGGAAAAGAAAGCCTAATAAGATGAATAGATAAGTTGGTACACTAAGAAAACTCATCACATACATATAAGGCATTCCACCTGCAGGATTCAACATGATTTCGAGATAAGAATAGCGTTTAAAACGATTGTGAAGTCCTATCTTATTGACTGGCACTAGATAACGCGCACGATACATAATGGAAAGCAAGTAAGAAAATATAATGGTCATAAAAATAAGCAAGACAACAATCCCTGTTGGGATATGAACCAGTTTAAAAGTTTCAATAACATCCTGGGGAATATTGATGATAATACTAGATAAGAGAATGACAATGGATCCCCCTACCCCCATACTGGCATTCAAATCTGACAACCACACCAGAAAAAAGGTCCCCGCTATTAGTAATAAGGTATTTATAAGTATAACCAAGACCGAAGAATAGGATGCTTGTATCGGTAAACTTAGAGAAATGGCCAAAGATTGAATAACAGCAATCAGCAAGGTCAGATACATTTTTCGACGATCTTGAATTTCAATCGCTGTAGAATTCAAGCCTAACTTTTTCGAAAAAGAAAACATCTGCCATAAAATCATCGCGGACATCCAAGGTGATAATCCTATAGAAAAAAGCGATAAACTTCTTAGGTTCCCACCTGTAAGGGCGGCTGAGAAGGCTAGATAGGCTGTTGAACCTCCTAAAAAATCTTTACTATTTAGGTCAACAAAAGGTAATGTCAGTCTGCTTCCTACAATATAAATAAGAATAAAAAAAATCGTCATAAATCCTTTTTTTAATACAACAGATGAAAAAAAGTTTTTCAAAACTTATCCTCTCAATCTCCTAATTCTTTGTTTTTGTAAAATTCATTTTATATTCTGATACTTTTAAAAAAACTATTTAATATTTTTATCTTGTTTATTTCAGTATTAAAAAATAATAGTTTATGATAATCAAAAAAGCCATGCATCTTTTACATAGAAAATGTTCTCAAATCGATGAAGAACTCTGTTCTAATAGCATATATAAAGAATATATTTTTACAGAAATACTATTACTATTATAACAAAAAAAGCAGAAAAACTCTGCTTCTAACTCCCTAAGGTACTAATGAAAGAATACTACGTTAGTGAATAAAATAGATTATTTTTTTATTCACTATTAGCTCATTGAACACCCTTGATTTTTAATTATTATCTATAAGGTCTAATATTTCTGTATATCTCCTGAAAATTTCAGTATCCTGCAATCCATTTTCTTTTGCTTGTTGATATCTCCATCTTAAACACCCCAAGACATTATCCTTTTCATCAGAATAATTCCAGCCCTTTATAGTATAAATTGCTAATCTTTCTAACAAGCATTCTAAAACATCGGTTAACAGCTTTTCATTTATACTACTTCCAATACTCTCTATCCCTTCCCTATGGAAGTAGATTTCTTTATGAATATAAACAATTTTTTCTGATTTAAAAAATAATTTATAATTTGTTCGGGAATCTTCTATCACCTTTCCTTTAGGAAATCGAATATTCGTAAACAACTTCTTGTGGAATAATTTTCCCCAACTGGTTACATATACATAACCATCTAATTCTAATGATGGGAGTTTTAATACAAGTTCCTCTCCTTTATATGTTCTCTCATAGTACTCATCCCAAATATGAACATGATACAATCTGTCACTCTCATTATAGATTGTAAAGTGTGCCACAACAGTATCTGCACTATGTCTAATAGCTGCTCGATGTAAATCTTCCACATAGGTTAAACTTAACCAATCATCCGAATCTACAAAGGTTAGATACTTTCCATTTGATTTTTCAATTCCATAATTTCGTGCATCAGATAAGCCTCCGTTTTCCTTTTCAAAATAGTGAAATCTGCTATCTCTAGCAACATATTCTTGACAGATTTCTCCAGATGAATCTGGCGAACCATCATTTATTAATAGAACTTCGATATTTGAATAGGTTTGATTTTCAATACTATCCAAGCACATTCGAAGATACTTTTCAACATTATAGATGGGAACGATAATACTAATTAAATCATTTTTATTTTCTAGCAAAAAGGGATATTCAGTTCGTTCTGCTAATTCCAATTTTTTACGTACTTGCTCTGCTTCATCTAAAAATTGATGTGCTTCCAACTGTCCTAACATTCTCTGTAAGACATAGTCATACATGTTAAAGGAATGTTGAATATTGATCCCTGCTAAATCCTTTGTTGCTCTTATCCGTTCTTCAATCGCGTCAATATAATCTAAATGTTTGAGAGAAAAAACGCTAGATAATCCTGAAGGATTCATTCGATAAACATAAGACGCATTGTTAAAAACATGAATGTTGTCAGCTCTCATATAGAGTTTCCAAATTAAAAATTGGTCCTCAGCATATTTTCCATATGGAAAACGGAGCTCATCGAACAAACCTCGTTTAAACAGCTTTCCCCATGCAGTAGAAAAAGTCAAAAAAGGAACATCCAGCATAGAATCTAATACTTGAATCGCTTGCGCTGATGTGAAAGAAATTAAGGATTCACTCTTAAAATGATCATTATAAAAATAGAAATCAGAGCCATCAAAGCGACAATAACCTCCAATTAGTATATCAGAATCACTTAGACGACTCGCTTGATATAATTTTTCTAGGTAGTTTTCAAAAAGAAAATCATCTGCATCTAGAAAGGTGATATAAGCTCCCTTTGCCCTATCTAGTCCATAGTTTCGAGCATCAGATAAGCCTCCATTTACCTTTTCAAAATATCGGAAACGGCTGTCACGTTCTGCGTAATCTTGACAGATGGTTGCTGAACTATCTGTCGATCCATCATTCACCATCAAAACTTCAAAATCCTTAAAGGTTTGTGACAGTACACTATCCAAACACGATTTCAGATAATTCTCTGCATTATAGATGGGTACAATGATTGATATTGTTTCTGTTTTCAATATATTTCTCACTTTCCTTACTATTTCTATATAAAACTATAAAGACTGTCTAGGTACTCTTACCTCTATTTTTTAAATCTAGTAGCCATAATTGCTGCTCTATTTTTTTAAAGGTGACCGTATCAGACATATCCCATACTGTTCCCATATTATACTTCATCCACTGTAATAACCCAATGTGATGCTTTCTAGCTTCCGTCAAATCAATTCCTGCCAAAGCAAGGGTAAGTAAACGACCTTCTGAAACTTCTAAACTTTGACAAATAGGTTCCTCCCCTGGTGCTTTAGAAGCACTATCTCCACGGTCACGATAACAATATGGGGCTTTATGAAGATAGATAATACGTTCAGAAATCAAAAATAATTTATACATTAAATCAAAATCTTCTGCCCAAGATATGTCTTCGGAAAAACAAAGGCGGTCAAACAGAGATTTTTTAAATAATTTACTCCAAGAGCTCCCCCAAGCTATATCTGTACCAAAGGTTGAAAACATATAGTTAAAAAAGGAATCATTGGGTTGAAATACAAGAGGTTCATTTGTTTCAGCGACATGAAATAAAAACATTGCATCCTCTTCACGAAACGTGTAATAATTTGTAACCACGATATCCGCCTCTTGCTCTTTTATTGTTTTGTATAAAATCTCTAAATAATTTGGTTCAATCCAATCATCCGAATCAATAAATGTAATGTACTCACCCCTCGAATGTTTGATTCCAAAATTACGAGCTGAAGAAACTCCACCGTTTTCTTTTTCAAAATAACGGATTCTGTCGTCTTTTTCGACATACTCTTGACAAATCTGAGCTGAAGCATCGGTAGATCCATCATTTATTAAAAGCAATTCAAAATAAGAAAAAGATTGTTCTATTATACTATCTAAGCATTTTCTGAGATAGGATTCCACATTATAAATAGGAATAATGATGCTGATTGTTTCTAACATTACACTTCCTTTGCTTCCTTAACTCTTGTTAGAAGAGATAAGTTGTAAATTTTCCTTAATATGACGATATGTTTCTGTATCTTCCATACCCCATACCATTCTCATATTGTATTCAGTAATTTCTAAAAATGTTCTATAGCGATCAAAATGCTTCGTCACATCATATCCCATAATAGCTAAAAGAGCTAAGCGCTCTGCTACATGATTTAACTGTGCTGTGACAAGGGGATATATTTTGCTCTTTGATATTCCAGAGTCATTTTCTCTATAAATATAAGTATCTTTATGAACATATACAATCTTATCTACTTGAGTATATATTTTATAGATCAATGCAACATCCTCACCTATCACACCTTTGGGAAAGCGTAAAAATGAAAATACACTTTTCTTATATAAGCTACCCCAGATGGTAGAAAAAGATAAATCATTTCTTTCAAGAAATGATAAATCATCAATCAATTCTTCTGAAGTATAAGTTTTTTCATAATATTCTCCGAATGTATGAAGATAGAAAGTCGCAGTGGAGGTTTGATAATTAGCATAGTTTGCGATAGAGATGTCTGCATCATTGTTTACTAATGCATTATAAAGAATAGTCAGATGTGCTGTGTCTAAAAAATCATCTGAATCAACAAAGGTAAGATATTCTCCTTGCGCCTGTTCAATTCCATAATTTCGAGCATCCGAAAGACCTCCATTTTCTTTTTCAAAATAACGAATACGTGCATCTTTTTCGGCGTATTCTTGACAAATTAGGCCTGAGCTATCTGTCGAACCATCATTTACAAGAATAACTTCATAATTGCTAAAGGTCTGCTCTAGAATGCTATCTAAGCATTGTTTGAGATACTCTTCGACATTGTAAACCGGCACGATAACACTGATTAATTGATTTTCCATCACTCACTCTCTTTTATTTTCTAAAAATAGGTAGTCCCCATTCTCAGCATGTTCCAATTTTTCGCGCACCATTGCTTCTTCTTGGACAAATTCTGTTCCCTCTAACATGGATAAATTTCTCTTTAAAGCAAATTTATACTGATTAAAGGCTAATTCCATCGGATATTCTAGCTCAGGCATCTCTAGCAAGGTTTCAATACGTTCTTCAATCGCATCTATAAAATCTAAATGAGATAAGTTATAGTTCTGAGTCAGTCCTTTAAAATTGATTCTGTAGGCATAAATATCTGAATCATACCGAGTCATCTTTTCACTTGCTAGATAGAGTTTCCACATAATGAACTGGTCTTCTGCATATTTCCCCTTAGGAAAGCGAATTTCATCAAATAAATGCTTTTTGAATAATTTTCCCCAAACTGCAGAATAGCGGAGGAGGGTATAATCCTCCATGCTATCCATACCTTGTATAGCATCTCTCGCACTGAGCGGAAACAGTAGTTCGTCTTCTTTTGGTTTTGGATAAAAATAAAACATACCTTCTTCAAAACGACAAAATGATCCTACGACAATATCTGCTTCAGTTAGTTGACTTGCATAATACAGATTTTCAATACTCTTCTCAAACATAAAGTCATCTGGATCACAGAAAAAGATATAATCACCCGTCGCAATATCTAATCCTGCATTTCGAGCATCCGACTGTCCACCATTTTCCTTATCAAGAAAGATAAAACGAGAGTCACCTTCTGTCAATTTCTTTGCAATAGTGATACTATCATCAAGACTACCATCGTTGACAATGATAACCTCTATATTCGTATATGTCTGTAGCAAAATATTTTTAATACAATGTTCAATGTATTCCTCTACATTATACACAGGAATAATAACCGAAATCAATGGAACATCCATATATTTATACCTCTCTACTTAGTCAAGTCTGCAACAATTTGATTGTTATAATTTTCATCCTCTATAAATTCAATCCCTTGGTCAAAATTAAATTCTGCTGTATGCTTATGTTTTAACTGTACCTTTGTCTCTGCTCCCATTTGCATCCACTCATATTCAGAATCAATATGGCCAAAGTCTAAGGCACGATACCCTAATCTAGATAACCGATAAGCCAATATTTTGGCTGTTGGACCAAGCATCAGTAAAATTAGTCGTCCCGCCGCGTGATTTAAAACGGTTTGTTGAATAACATCCACCTTTGAAAAAGCATGGTGGGAAGGACAAATAATGCGTTTTATAGAGCGAACATTGTTAAATAAATCATTACCAACTCCTGCTCGTGTAGTCGCTCCCTCTACAATAAGTATATCCTCATCTGCAAATAAGGCCTTGATTTTTTCAAATTGGGTAGTAGCTTGACTCTTATCTTTGTTATCAATATAAAATCTTGAAATCCAGGTTGACCCATATTTCTTAGCCTGACAAATCTCTTTGAAAAACCTTCCATGATAATCTAACTCATTTTTCCAAAAATTTTCTGAATCTTTATTTTGGAGAAAATTTCCCTTAAAAATTTCAAAAATTTCTGGTAAGCACACAAGTACATTATCTTCCTTATCTGCATTTATCAAAATTTCTCTCATTTCTTGAGCTAATTCTTCGCTATACTCCTGATATGCAATACTATTTCCGTTTATCAGACTAAACTCACCATCTCCAAATCGAACCAAAGATTTATCTGTTGCTATAAGCTCATCCAAGGTCTCATCTATAGACATGACTGTAATATCAAACAATTCTTCCTGTTCAAAAGCCTGATTAAATCTCTCTGCCCCAATTTCAGAAAATAAGCGTATCGCATCCTCCAGCTTTTCAATTTCTTTTCTCAGAAATAAATACTGAGGCACCTTTCCCTTATGCGTAGCATAGAATGAAAAAATAGGTTTATTCAGCTCTTCCATGCTTCTTAAAATGGTTTCATCTACGTCCCCATAATTAATATTCAAATAAGCATCTATACCCTTAAATAGTTCCTCCAAGGTAGCTGTGGTGCACTCTGGGTGCAGATAAATATTATCAAACTGTCCCAATGAATTTAAATATGGACCTACAGCAGTATAAGCTGAGATATGAAAGCGATGTTCTGGAAATGTTGTTGCTAAATGTTCAATGCCTTCAAAGCTCTCTGTTGTTGTAAAAGTAAAGAAATCGAGACCTTGTTTCTTATCCTTTACAAAACTAAAATCATCAAGATGAT
The DNA here is from genome assembly GCF_001808665.1 of Streptococcus sp. HMSC070B10. Taxonomy (GTDB): domain Bacteria; phylum Bacillota; class Bacilli; order Lactobacillales; family Streptococcaceae; genus Streptococcus. Next base: position 84,837 of record NZ_KV794199.1, read on the forward strand.
GGGCTAGCAACTGTTGAAAATCAAGATGATAGAAATCCCACCATTTTTCACGAAATCTATAGGAGACAGAACTATTCCACGGCTTTCTATTTGTTGTATAGTGAATAACAATCGGATTATATTCTAGATTAAAATGTTCCTGCCAATTATTATAAAAAGCAACCAAATCATACCCTACTTGAACATTGTAACGCTTAGCTAATTCTAAACAATTATCTTGAAATAACTGATTAAAAATCGACTGAGAATTCTTAAAATCTTCTAACTCTAATTGTTCATTTTTCTTATTTGAACAAATCTCTAGACATTGTTCCGAAATGCTTAATTCTCTCCATTTAGCAATATCTATAAGCAAAACACCAGTATTATAACTTCCATCTATATCTCTTACAGCAGCAACTGGAAACCCACTTAAATCTATTGAAAAAATAGACTTTAAATCACCATTTATGACAGTATCACTATCGATATAGAGAACCTTCTCTCTATCCACTAAATCTGCTATAAAATATTTGACATAAGCAATTAGACTGCTATGGTTTGAAATTCCTAATTTACAAGATATTTTTTCCGTATCAAACGGAATACTGTAGACAGCTCCTCCTAAAATTTTTGCGACACGTCTAACTTTTCTAAACCAGTCTGTCATAATTCCTTGATTAATAATATAAAAATCAACGGATTTATTATGATACATGATAGATTTCATGGTCACAGTCAATTGTTCTGTGTAAGCTTGATCAGCAATCAAAACGATTGCAATTCTATCTGATGTCATTTCTCCTCCGAAATTCCATGATTAATACTATTCTGCACTCAAGTCTACAACAACTTGACTCAAATATGCTTCATCATCTGCTAATTCTATTTCTGTATCTAGATTAAATTCTGCAGTATGTTTATTGTGTAATAAAACCTTATTTTCAGCTCCCATCTGCATCCACTCATACTCAGAATCGACATGTCCGATATCAATGGCCTGCATACCCTTGATAGCAAGTTGATAGGCTAAAACCTTAGCTGTAGGACCAAGCATTAACAAAACCAAACGTCCATCAGCATGGTTTATTATTGCTTCCATTATCTCATTTTTCTTATCATAAGCATGGCGAGATGGGCAAATAATTCGCTTGATACTCTTGGCGCCATCAAATAAATCATTTCCTACCCCAGATCTAGAAGTATATCCTTCTACGATAAGGATATCTCTTCCTTCCCATAGTTTTTTCAACTTTTCAAACTGAGATTTTGCTTTTGATTTATCTAAAAAATCAATATAAGGTCTGGAAATAAAAGTTGAGCCGTACCAAGTATTTTTACAATAATCTAGATAAAATTCCTCATAATCCTCTAGATATTGTCTCCAAAAAGCTAGAGCATCTGGAACAAAAGAGAAACGATTTTTCAATCCTTCTTGTAAACCAATAATTAATGTAGGACTACTTTCTTGATTAAAAATAAATTTCAATTCTTCTGCAAGTTTAGGGTCATATTTCTGATAATTAATAGATTGACCTAGCATGATTGCAGCCTCGCCATCACCAAATCGAGCGATTGAAGATTGATGCTCCAGAATATAATCAAGCGTTTCATCTATGGTCTGCACCTCAAAATCAAATGGCTTCTTGGGCAATTGTTTTGTTTCAGTATAATTCCTTATTGCAGCTACCATAGCATCAACATTTTTGATAGAAAAGAGATACTGGCCTTTTTCTCCATTTTGTGTTTTATAGAAGGCAAAACTAGGAATATTTTTTTCTAATAGGCGATTAAACACGCCATCTACTTCCCCACCATAGTTAATATCCAAATATAGATCAGTCTTGTCTAATAGTTCCTCAATCTTTTCTGAATCTGAGGCCGGATATAGATAGACATTTTCTTTCTCAGCTAAATCAGTTAAACGTGGTCCCATCACAGTTCTAGCAGCAATGCTAAAATCACACTCAGGAAGCTGTTCTACTAGATATTCAATTTGTTCCAAATCTTGACTATTTGTAACTGTCAATAGTTGGATACCTCGTGATTGTTGATTGTGGCTAATTCCTAATTCAAAAACTGCTTGCAATAAAAATTGTTTTGCATAAAAACCTTGACTTAGTAAAAAGGAAAAATAACCTACTCTACTACACATTTGGAGATAGGCTTCTTCTGATAGTTGTTCCACCAAATTGCTTGCTTCCTCTAAGTTATCAACAACAAAGCCCAATCCTTGCTCTACTATAAAGTCCGAGTTAGACAAGGTAGCAGGAATAATAACAGGAATGCCTGCAGCTAAATAAGTACTCAATTTATAAGAAACATTCATACTGTAGTAATCTACATTTTGTTCTTCATTTTGATATGTAGTCCAAACAAGTCCAAATCCGCCCTTCGATAACTCTAAAAGCATTTCTTCATCCGTCTTCCAACCCGCAATATAAACTTGATTCGATAAAGGAAAGGGTTCTTCATTTGTAAATACTGTTAGCGGAATTGTACCTTCCCAAGTTTTTAATTCTGGGAAACGACTTAAATTTCCTGCAAAATAAATTTCTTTTTTAAATATAGGTTCATGTAAGTCCAAATCATGAGGATGATCCCACATTCTTTGAAAAATGATTTTTTTTACATTCAATCCTTTTTGAAGTAGTTTCTCTTTCATAGCTTCTGATGGTAAGATGATACTATCTGCCATGTTGTAAAGATTGATATAATCCTGCATCAAAAATTCATTTGCTTTAAACATCAGAGGAATCACATCATGAACAAATACTATGATTTTCACATTGAGAAGTTTCAACTTACTTAAAAATTCTCTTTCAAACTCTAGACCATTCCAAGTAGGTGTTTGAAAAATGACCACATCTCCCATTGAAACACTTGCTAGAATCCCGTCTAATCTTCTACTTCTCTCTTCTACAGTTTCAGCTGATGCATGGTAAAAATAAATCCCTAACTCTCTAAATCCTAGTTGACTAGCTATCTTTTGAACAGCATTTTGAGCAATGGTTGCTGTACTTTCTCGAGCCATCCCATACAGATTGGTAATATGTAGCTTCATTTCTCTCCACTTTCTATCATATCTTTTTTCCTAGTTCGTGATTTCAAACAATCCTCTCAACATCTACAAAAACTTTTTCTTGACCTACAGACTGATATATTATCCTTCTAATAGAAATAGTACCTCTTGCAACCATCTTGCAGTTTGAGTAAATTCCAATTCCTCGAATTTTATCTTGTCAACTAAATAGCGAAGATACACAATACAGTCATCTACATACGAACTAACTTCTAACTTTCTAGCAGTTAGAAATGCAATAAAATTCAATCGTTGTTGAATATCACTCCTAATTTTTTCTAATTCAAAATGTTTGTATTCATCACTACTAGTTCGATAAATGTAATTATCTTTGTTTACATATACAATTTTATCAGAAATTAGATATAATTTATACCAAAATTCCATATCTTCTCCTAAAGTTGTTTCTTCATTGAAACGAATAGTTTCCACTCTTACACTCTTAACCAATTTCCCCCAGGTAGAGCTATAAGAATGATCAAAAGAAGACAATGCTTGCAAATTATCAATCAATTCTTGACCTGTAAATGTCTTTTTATCATATCCTCTTTGAAAAATATGAAAGTAGAAACAATTATCTTTTATATTGAATTTTTTATATGTCGAGACAGCTATATCTGCTCCTTCTTCTAAAAGAGTCGTATATAAAACTTCTAAATAATCAGAATCTACCCAATCATCCGAATCAATAAAAGTAATATACTCTCCTTTAGAATGCTCAATTCCCAGATTTCTTGCAGAGGACACCCCACCATTTTCCTTTTCAAAATAACGAAAACGAGAATCTTTAGAAACATATTCTCTACAAATATCCGCTGAATGATCAGGTGAATCATCATTGATTAATAAACACTCGAAATTTTGATATGTTTGAGCAACAATACTATCCAAGCATTGTCTCAAATAATTTTCTACATTGTAAATTGGAATTACAATGCTGATTAATTCATTTTCCAACATTTTATGATTCGCTTTTCTCCTCTAGTAAAAACATAACCTCATGAAGCCACCTTATTGTTTCAGATGTATCATATTCAGGCGACTCCTTTAGTCTCGCAACTTGACTTGTAATTAAAGATAAACAAGTTTTTACATATTTTGATACATTTACACCTCTAACTGCAAGAAATGCGATAAAATTCAATCGCTGTTGAATATCACTACGAATTTTTTCTAACCCAAAATGTCTGTCAACATTATCTAAACGATATATATAGCTATCTCTATTAACGAACACAACTTTGTTAGAAATAAGATATAATTTTAGCCAAAATTCCATATCTTCACCAAGGGTTGTCATTTCGTTAAAAGCGATCTTATCTAACAGACATTTGCGAACTAATTTGCCACATACATAACGATAGGAATAATCAAATGTATCTAAATCTATAAATTCATCAATTAATTCTTGATTTGTAAATACTCTTTTTTCATATCCCCTCTGAAAAGAATGAATATACCAGCAATTATCCGCCATATGAAACCTTTTATAAGTAGATACTGATATGTCTGCATTCTCATCTATAAGCGCATTGTAAAGGACTTCTAAATAGTCAGAATCCACCCAATCATCTGCATCAATAAAAGTAATGTACGTCCCCCCCCGAACATTCAATACCTAAATTTCTAGCTGATGATACTCCACCATTTTCTTTCTCAAAATATTTGAACCGAGAATCCTTCTCAAGATACTCTCTACAAATATCAGCAGAATTATCTGGAGAACCGTCATTGATTAATAAACACTCAAAATTTTGATAAGTCTGATTCTGAATACTATCTAAACACTGTCTCAAATAATTTTCAACATTATAAATTGGAACTATGATACTAATTAATTCATTCATAAGCAATTCAACTATTCTCCTAAGAATTGTCTAATAGACTCTACCATTTTCTCCGGCTCTGCCGAAGAAAATATATGACTTCGATTATTCGCATCATGGCTAGTATTTTCAAATGCAAATATTGGTTTTGATAACTGTTTAACCACTGAAAGAATGTTATCTATTTCCTGATAATGATTAATATCTAAATAAAAATCTAACTTACTCAGAATTTCTTGAGATTGATATGAAGTATAATTAGGATAAAGTGATACGTTCTTAAAAACTTCTAAATTAAATACTCTCGATCCAAAATAACTATGAGCAAAAATATGAAAATGGACATTTGGAAGTTTTTCTACAAGATATTCTATATGTTCCAACTCTTGCGTATCTGTAAAGATAGCTGTATGAAATAAACTAACTGTTGCGATGTCACTAAACGATGTCGGTTTTGTATCCTTTTCTGATAAAATAGTTTGCCAATCTAAACCATTGTAAAACCACCATAATTCTCGATATCTTGTTTTTATCGAATGATTCCATGGTTTATGTTTTCCTTCAAAATGGATAATAGCCGGCTCATATGACACATCCCATTTCTGTAAAAACCAATCTGGTCTTTTTTCATAAAAAATTTCTGCATCTAGCCCAACCATAAAATCAAAATAGGGAGTTAACTCTTTCCATTTATCTTTAAATAATAAATTTAAAACCCCTTGATCTCCATATACTTCTTGGTGTTTTTCATGAGTTAAATCTAGCAATTGCTGACAAATATTTTCTGACACCCATTTGTCAACATTAACAACCATCATTCCTGCATTAAAAGAATTTACATCCCATGAGTCCCGAACAGCGAGAATATAGTTTCCATCAAAAGATATTTCAAATAACTTATCCAAGCTTTTGTGAACGATCATATCACAATCTAAGTATAAAGCCCTACTTTCTTCCACAATTTCAGGAATAAAATAGCGAAAATAGGTCATATATCTAATATGCTTATTAGGAGTAGAAAAGTGTTTTACTTTTTCTGAATCAATCCTTATATTTAAAATTTCACAGTTTATTTTCCCCAATTTCTTTTCCATGAGACAGAACCACTCTTTGGGAATATCTTCGTTAAAAATGTAAAATTTCAAATCCTTATTATGATAACAAATAGATTTAATAGTCGTTTCCAACTTGTCACGATAATTATTATCTGCTCCTAAAACAATCGCTTTTTTTATATCCATAGCTCCAAATTATCCTCTTTCTTTTACAATAAGATTCCCATCATTATAAACCACACTATTAGCCGGAATATCTTTACGCACTAAGCATCCTGCACCTATAATGGTATTATCCCCAATAGTCACTCCTTTTAAAATCGTGACATTACTTCCTATCCAACAATCTCTTCCAACTCTAACTGGTGCTGTAGTCCACTGCCATTTTTCGATTTTCTCAGCTGTGTAGATATGATCATGGTCGTAAAAACGAACTCCCTCTCCCATCATAGTTCCAGAACCGATTTCAATTCTTTCCATACAGTTGAAACTACAAGAGTTATTAATAAAGACACCATCATGCAGTATTAACTTCCCTGAAGAAACATGGAAATTCTCAAAATTTCTACAAATGACATTGCTTCCCACAATTAGACTAGCTTTACTATCAATTTGAAATACATTCCAATTTCCATCTTGGATGATATTTTCTTGATGATTGGTACATACTCTGACTTCATTCAGATACTCTCTCACTCTAGAAACCAATTTATCTGGTGTACTTGATAGAAAAACTTCCTGCCCCTGATTTCCATGGACTGTATTATCAAAAGCAAAGGCAGGTTTCTCAACCTGCAAAAATCTCGATACAATAGCATTCACTTCTTGAAAATGATTGATATCTAGTAAGAAATCACACATATTCACTAGAAAGTCAATTTGCTGATCAGTTGTAACTGTCACGAGACGGACATTGTATTTTGACTCCAGTACTCCTATCTTTTCAGAAAAGTGTACAGGAGCTGCAATATGAAAACAAATATCTGGTAAGTTTTCTAAAATATATTCTAATTGTTCAATCTGATCACTTACAGTTAAAATTAGTGCATCGCCTCGCACAGTATTTTTCCTCATCTATTTAACTCTCTTATTCTATCTATCATTTCTGAAACTTGATCAATCTGATATATCTCTTGATTCGCTTCATACGATTTTGTATTTTCAAAGGCTAAAATTGGTTTATTTTGGGAAATAAATTGCTCTAATATCTCTACTTCCTTCTCACCATAGTTGATATCTAAAAGTACTTGACTCGTCTCTACCAATTCTCTATCCAATTCCTCTAAAGATACTGTTCCAGAATAGACAGTGACATTTGGATACACAACAAATCTAGAAAGATTCTCACTAACGATTACTCTTGCTGCAATCTTAAATTGCACTTCTGGTAAAGCCACTATTAGTGTTTCCAACTGCTCAATTTGATCTGAAGCTGTATAAATCAAACAAGAAAATGGAACTTTTAGAGAATAAAGATGCAATTTTTTAAGAGAATGTAAATGATAATTTTTTCCCAACTCTGTCCATTCCATATCATGGTAATACCACCAAACATCACGATAGGTTTGTCCAGCATGTACCTGCCAAGGCTTTCTCTCTGATAAATAATGGATGATTCCTGGATATTCTTGACCATTTGGAAAACGATAGTTTGCGAAACGTTCATGGATGACAATATGATTATTATCAAAATCTAGTTCTAGCCATTTATTTTCAAAAAGCATATTTAAAATACTTTGATCAGCCTGATCCACTTTATCATGCCATTCATTGGTTAAATCAATCAACTTTTGAGTTATATTCTCTTGCTTCCAAAGAGCATTATTAATCAAGAGAACACCTGCATTAAAGATTTCTCGACCAAAATAGACTCTGCCTCCAAAATCTCGAATAGCAGCCAAAGGATAGTCCTGTAAATCTGTAGCAAATAAGTCATCTAGATTTTTTGTTACTACTAAATCGCAGTCTAAATAAAGAGCCTTGTCCTCTTTCACGAAATCAGCCACAAAATAGCGCAGAAAAACAGTGTAACTGATATCTGTTTTGTAACGTGAAATTTGCTCAGAAGTTACCCGACAATTGATAATTTCTGAATCAAACTTTTCCAAGCGCTTATTTAATTGTTTCAACCATTCATTAGGAAAATCACTATTAATCAGATAAAACCGAATCGAACGATTATGATAACAAATGGACTTAATAGTCGTCATGACCTGCTCGACATAGGCATAATTTGCTGCGAGGACAATGGCTTTCTTTTCCTTTTGCTCCTGTATTGATAACTGATTCAAAAGAGTTCTTTTCATTTCAAACTCTTTATACGTTGCTGTGTCAGATAAACCACTAGCCTGACCGTTCGCGAGACTGACTTCCAACATCTGACGATAAACTGTTAAGTGCTTCTCAAGTGGATAACCCATATTAGCTAGTAGTGTAATACGCTCAGACATAGCATCAACCAAGGCATGCATCCACTTTTCTGTCCAAGTTTTTGTAATACTTCCACTTCTCTGACGATATGCGTACAGACCTTTGTTTAAATAAACTACTTTATTTACAGATAAGTACATTTTTTGATTAAAATAACCATCTTCGCCGAGTTTTCCTTTATCAAACCGGAGATAATCAAACAATTTCGCTTTGTAGAGTTTGCCCCAAGCAGATATCAAAGCAAAACTCTTCATTTCTTGAGATTCATATAAGTTTTCAAAAATAGAAATATTGTCATATACTTTCTCATAATAGGAATCCCCATATATATGGAAATAATATGTTTCCTCATCTTCATTGTAAGAATAATAATTTCCAACCGCAATATCAGCCTGATACTCTACTATTTTTTTATATAGAGTTTCTATATAATCTTGTTCTATCCAATCATCAGAATCAATGAAAGTTACATAGGAACCAGTCATCTTGTCCAGACCTACATTTCTTGCATCTGATAAACCACCATTCTCTTTTTCAATATAGACAATTCGATTATCTTTTTGTGCATACTCTTGACAAATTTCACCCGAATTATCTGTAGAACCATCATTGATTACAATTATCTCAATATTTTTATATGTTTGATTAATTAAACTATCCAAACATTTTTCTAGGTAATTTTCAACATTATAAACTGGTACAATTACCGTAATTTTTTCAGTCATGTAATCGTTCTCCTTTCTTACTATTATAACATTTTTTATGCTATTTTTCTGTCTCCCTTAACCTTTAAAACGCAAAAAATCCCCTGGATGATTTTTCATCCAAGGGATTCTTCATAAATCGAAATAATAATACTTTCTATGTATTTTTAATCCGATTACTCTTCATCATCACGTTTACGGCGTTTTGCAAACAGACCTAAACCAGTCACAGCTGCCAAAGCTCCAAGGAGTACAGATGATTTGGAAGCTTCTGTACCTGTATTTGGCAATTCTTTTTGAGATTTACCTGTTGATTCAGAAGTATTTCCAACTTGTGAGTTCGAATGGTTTGCTGAATTTGAAACAGAAATCGAAGTACTTGTCGATGCTGAATTTGAAACTGATGTGCTCACTGAGGCTGAAACTGACGCTGAGGCTACCGCGCTTGTTGACGCTGAAGCTG
>NZ_KV794200.1:0-266 GCF_001808665.1 Streptococcus sp. HMSC070B10
AACACGAAAAATCGTGTTAGAAAGGAATGCTATGTTAAATATTGATAAAGCTCGAAAAGAAAAAGGTGTAGCGATTGTAGATATGGCCGATTATTTGGGTGTGAGAGCTCAGACGGTAAGCGACAAAATTAGTGGCACTTATGATTTTAAGTTTACTGAAGCTCTCGCATTACAACAAAAATTTTTTCCAGAATACGATTTAGAATATCTTTTCACTAAAGCAGTCGAAACTGCTTAATTTTAAAACTAAAAACACGAAAAATCGT
>NZ_KV794201.1:0-11098 GCF_001808665.1 Streptococcus sp. HMSC070B10
TGAAAAACAGTCAGAAACAGCTATTTTCTTGGCAAGTGTTGGACTAGCTCTATCTGCTATCTTTGTAGCAAAAAGTAAAAAAGATTAGTTGTATATGACAATTAAACTCTCCCTTAACAGTATTCTAAACCAGTAGAGTGTATAGAACAAAAAACCTGAGAAGTACAATTGACCTTCTCAGGTTTTTATTATCTAATTATTGATTGAACAAAGAACAGATTGAAAAACCACCCAATTTTTGGGTGGTTAGTAATTTATTGTTGCGCTGGTTGAGGATTTTGGTTAGGCTGACCTTGATTGGCACTTGGTTGTTGTGTTACCGTATTCTCATTGGTTCCAGCATTGGGAGTAGCTGTATTTGCATTTGGATTTTGATTTGTGTTTGGTGTCGTTACACTTGACTGAGAGGTTGAAGTCTCTGGAGTCTGGCTTGCAGGAGCAGGTGTAGAACTTTGTTGAGTAGCAGGAGCAGTCCATGTAGGACGAGCTCCATTCTTAAAGACATATTCTCCACTCCTATATAAGCCCTCAGGCATAGTCCAATCTCCTGGGTGGTCGTCTTCTGATAGGTAAGTCATCATTGAACGATAGACTGCAGAAGCAACTGTGAACCCATTGCCGATGACTGGAGTAAGACGGTTTGAGTAACCTGTCCATACGGCCATCGAATATTTACGAGTATAGCCGACAAACATTTCATCCGGTGCAACAAGTTGACTTGATTTAATATGATTTTCGATTTCTTCATCTGAATAGTTAGAGGTACCTGTCTTACCGGCTTGAGGAAGCCATGAAATATAGGCATTAAAACCAGTTCCAGAGGTCAAGACTGTTTTCATCATTTCTGTCATCATGTAAGCAGTGGTCTCTTTCATAGCTCGGGTACCAGGGTCAGAAAATTCTTTTTCGCTACCATCACTAAAGACAACTTTATTAATGTACATCGGTTTGTGATAGATACCACCATTGGCAAATGCAGCATAAGCAACAGCCATTTTTTCACTACTTGCGCCGTATTGTTTATTAGATTCAGTTGTGTTACTTGATATGGCGTTCGAATAATGCATATCTGGATAGTCAATTCCCAAACCATTTAAGAAGGTTTTTGCACGATTTAATCCAACTTTATTGAGTGTTTCTACAGCCGGAACATTCCGAGATTGCTGTAGTGCATATTGAAGGGTGATATTACCGAAGTATCCTCTATCCCAGTTGTAGACAGGTGTACTTGTTCCAGGATAATTATAAGGGATATCTCGTACAATTGTAGCAGTTGAGTCATAGATATCAAATTCCAAAGCAGGAGCATAATCGGTGATGGGTTTCATTGTTGATCCCCAGTCACGATTGGTTTCCACAGCCTGGTTGGTACCGAATGAAACATTACTTGCTTGATGACGAGCACCAAGTTGTGCAATAACGTTACCATTAGATACATCTACAATAGTCGAAGCTACTTGCATGTCATCATCAGGATAAGTGACATATTGGTCGGTGTTATAAACATCCCAGAGTCGTTGTTGGACATCTTTGTCCACATTTGTATAGACATCCATACCTGTAGTAAGAAGGTTGTAACCAGTTTCTTGTTCAACTTGGTCGATTACTTCTTTAAGGTAGTTGTCCATGTATGCAGGATAGCTGTTACCGGATTTCAGGCTTTGTAGACCATCGGTAACAGGGGTATTAATAGCTTTTTCATACTCTTCTGCACTGATGTATTTCTGCCCCTTCATTTCCGAAAGTACCAAGTTCCGACGCTCTAGAGCAGCTTCTGGATGAGAATAAGGATCATATTGGTTTGGTGCTTGAGGCATTCCGGCTAGGAGTGCTAACTGTGGTAAGCTTAAATCCTTCAAGTCTTTTCCATAGTAATTTTGGGCTGCAGTTTGCATTCCGTAGTTACCGTTAGACATGTAGACTTTGTTGATGTAGTAGGTCAGGATTTCTTGCTTGGTTGCTTTTTGCTCTAGTTGAACGGCTAGCCAAGCTTCTTGAGCTTTACGTGACAAAGTTTGATCGGCAGTTGAAGTAGAAAAATAAGTTAATTTGATCAATTGTTGAGTCAAGGTTGAGGCTCCCTGGAGGCCTCCTCCGCCTTGGAGGTTTCTCAATGCCGCACCCATGATACGAATGGTGTCAACACCTCTATGATCAAAGAAACGGTGGTCTTCGATAGACACGATGGCCTTGACCAAATCAGTAGGGATTTCATTTGCTTGAGTATTTACTCGACGTTCAGATCCAAGGTCAGCGATCAGTTCGTTCTTATTGTCATAAATCTTGCTAGAGGTCGTCGCAACTAATTTACTTTCAGATAAGGTTGGAGCCTTGCTAACAAAGTAGAGGAAGACACCTCCACTTAATAGAAATAATGCGATAAATAATGTAAGGAACGTAATTCCGATATACTTTAAGAATCGCAGAATAGTTTGTTTGTTCATCTTGTTTTACCACCTAGTAAATGTTCTTTGATAATGTCGAGATAGGGAATTTGAGGGAAGGCCCCTTGCTTTACTAAATATCCGTATTCTTGAATATATCCAAGTGGCATAGATTTTTGCCCCTTATCTTGATGATAAAAGCGAATCAAATCAAATGCCGGCAACAAATAAGTTTCCTGTTTAGAAGAAAAATGAAGCAGTACGAAGCAAATACCCTGCTGTTCTAGAACTTGCTCCATATGTTGAATCTGGTGAAGATGGAAGTTCTTCATTGGAATAGCATTCTTTTGTCGCGTTTCCTTGGCTTCAAAGTCAATGTAATGTCCTCTATACACGCCAGAGTAATCGGTTGTGGAAGCTTGTCTAAAATAGGCTTCTACAATTTTGGCTCGACTACGTTGAGGATAGTCTACTCGGACAATTTGAACAGGCGTGGGTTTTTTATGGATAACTGCCATACCATGCGTCAGATAGTAGTCGTTTGTAGCGTTAATCATCTTTTCAAAAGTCATTCCTCGATTTGCGAAATTATTTGGTTGAGAAATGGATGTTTTGTTTTTTTTTGATGAAATTTTATGAGGATAGTTGACCATATTTCTCCTTATTGGTACAATAACATCACTCTATTATACCATAAAAATAGAAAGAAAGGTGTAAAAATGACTACAGCTTTAATTATGGGATATTCTAATTTTGACTTGGATGTCTTTAATGAAAAAGATATCAGGTTAAAAATTATAAAGAAAGCCATTCGCCGTGATTTAGAAAGTTTAGCAGAAGAAGGGATTAAATGGCTGGTATTTACAGGGAACTTGGGATTCGAATCCTGGGTTCTGGATGTCGCAAATGAAATGAAAGAAGAATATGATTTCAGCCTAGCGACGATTTTCGATTTTGAAACGCACGGGGAAAATTGGAATGAAGCCAATCAGCTTAAACTTAGCCAATTTAAGCAGGTCGATTTTGTCAAATATGCCTATCCTAAATATGAACATATGGGGCAACTGCGTGATTACCAACGATTTTTACTGGAAAATACTGATTTAGCTTATTTTTTCTATGACCCAGAAAATGAGACTAAATTAAAATTTATGGATAACTTGATGAAAAATCAGGAAGGTTATCGCATAAAAAGGCTAACGTTTGAAGACTTAAATGAACTAGCAGAAAATTTTTCTGAAAAGTAGGCCTTTGACCTTGATTTTTGTTTGCCTTTTTTTATATAATAATACTATTAGAAACCGAGAATGGAGAGAGAGATGGCAAGTATTATTTTTTCAGCAAAAGATATTTTTGAGCAAGAGTTTGGACGTGAAGTCCGTGGATATAGTAAGGTTGAAGTTGATGAATTTTTGGACGACGTCATCAAGGACTACGAAACTTATGCTGCCTTAGTCAAGTCTCTCCGTCAAGAAATTGCAGAGTTGAAGGAAGAATTATCACATAAACCTGAATCTGCACCGGTTCAAGCAGAACCACTTGAAATGACAGCAACAACTTCAATGACGAATTTTGATATTTTGAAACGTTTGAATCGTCTTGAGAAAGAAGTATTTGGTAAACAAATTTTGGATAACTCTGAATTATAAGAGCTTATTTGAAAAGTGCAATTTTTGGATAATCGCGTGAGGAGAATTTCTTTTCATGAGGAAAGTCCATGCTAGCACAGGCTGTGATGCCTGTAGTGTTTGTGCTAGGCGAAACCATAAGCCTAGGGACGAGAAATCGTTACGGCAGTTGAAATGGCTAAGTCCTCGGATAGGCCAGAGTAGGCTTGAAAGTGCCACAGTGACGGAGTCTCTCTGGAAACAGAGAGAGTGGAACGCGGTAAACCCCTCAAGCTAGCAACCCAAATTTTGGTCGGGGCATGGAGTACACGGAAACGAACGTAGTACTCTGACTACTTTCAGCTGTAGGCTGTTAGCGGTAGACAGATGATTATCGAAGGAAGTGGTCCTAGTCACTTCTGGAACAAAACATGGCTTATAGAAAATTGCATATAGGTTGGGGCTGAGAAAACTTTCTCAACCTCATTTTTTAAAGTGGACATATAGAAAGGTCTTATAAGACTGAAAATGAAAAAAGAATTTAATTTAATCGCTACTGCTGCAGCGGGTCTTGAGGCTGTTGTGGGACGTGAATTGCGAGAGTTGGGCTACGATTGTCAGGTTGAAAATGGACGTGTTCGTTTTCAAGGAGACGTGAGAGCCATTATCGAAACCAACCTCTGGCTTCGGGCAGCAGATCGTATCAAGATTATCGTAGGAACGTTCCCAGCTAAGACTTTTGAGGAGCTCTTTCAAGGAGTTTTCGCTCTAGATTGGGAAAATTATTTACCACTTGGAGCTCGATTCCCGATTTCAAAAGCCAAATGTGTGAAATCTAAGCTACACAATGAACCCAGTGTACAGGCTATTTCAAAGAAGGCTGTTGTTAAGAAATTGCAGAAACACTATGCCCGTCCAGAAGGTGTCCCCTTGATGGAAACTGGTCCTGAGTTTAAGATTGAGATTTCTATTCTGAAAGATGTCGCAACTGTCATGATTGATACGACCGGGTCTAGCCTCTTTAAACGTGGCTATCGTACTGAAAAAGGTGGTGCTCCTATTAAGGAAAACATGGCAGCAGCTATTTTGCAACTCTCTAACTGGTATCCAGACAAGCCCTTGATTGATCCGACCTGTGGTTCGGGGACTTTCTGTATCGAGGCAGTTATGATTGCTAGAAAGATGGCGCCTGGTCTTCGTCGCTCCTTTGCCTTTGAGGAATGGAACTGGATTAGCGATTGCTTGATTCAAGAAGTTCGCACAGAAGCAGCCAAAAAAGTAGATCGTGAGCTTGAGCTAGATATCATGGGCTGCGATATCGATGCACGTATGGTGGAAATTGCTAAGGCCAATGCTCAAGCAGCAGGTGTTGCAGGAGACATTACCTTTAAGCAGATGCGCGTGCAGGATTTGCGTTCCGATAAAATCAATGGAGTGATTATCTCTAACCCACCTTATGGGGAACGCTTGTCAGATGATGCAGGAGTTACCAAACTCTATGCTGAGATGGGGCAAGTATTTGCACCGCTGAAAACGTGGAGCAAATTTATCCTAACTAGTGATGAAGCCTTTGAGACCAAGTACGGCAGTCAGGCGGATAAGAAACGTAAGTTGTACAATGGAACCTTAAAAGTTGATTTGTATCAATATTTTGGTCAGCGTGTGAAACGCCAGGAAGTAAAGTAGAAAGGAAAAGACATGAATCAGAAGAAACGTGACAGTCATGAGAAATATAATCAAGAGCCACGATTTGATTTTGATGAGGCTAAAGAACTAACGGTTGGAGAAGCCATGCTAAAAAATGAAGAGGTGGAAGCAGGTGTATTGCCTGGAGATTCTATCTTGGACAAGTATGTGAAACAACATAAAGATGAAATTGAGGCAGATAAGTTTGAAACGCGTCAGTTTAGCAAGGATGATTTAGTTGAAAAAGAAGAGGTAGAAGAGATAGAGGAGACTCAGACTCTAGATAATTTACTTCAAGAGCTTCGTGAGGGAACAGGAGTAGATTCTCCAGCTCCAGAAGATGAGTTGAGTCAGTTTGATGATTTAGAATTAACACGAGTTTCAGAAGCACCTCTTGTAGAAGAATTTGAGACTGAAGATATTCCAACACTTTATCGAGTGACAGATAGTGAAGATGGAAATAGTAAGAAGAAATGGGTGCTTTATGGTATTCTAGCAGCCTTAGTGGTTCTTATCCTTGGAACTGGTTATTATGTTTATCGTCAAGTGGCTCGTTCGACCAAGGAAATCCAAACTTCTCAATCAACTACAAACACGCAGTCAGATGTGGAAGAATTCAATAATTTATATGATGCCTTCTATACAGATAGCAACAAAACGGCTTTGAAGAATAGCCAGTTTGATAAACTGGGTCAACTTAAAACCTTGCTTGATAAGCTAGAAGGTAGTCGTGAATATACGCTTGCAAAATCTAAGTATGATAGTCTATCAACTCAAATCAAGGCTATTCAAGATGTCAATGCTCAATTTGATAAGCCAGCTATTGTAGATGGAGTTTTGGACACTAACGCTAAAGCTAAATCAGATGCTAAATTTACAGATATTAAAACTGGAAATACGGAGATTGATAAAGTGCTAGATAAGGCTATCAGTCTAGGTAAGAGTCAACAAACAGCTCCTTCAAGTTCAAGCTCAAGTCAAGAAAGTTCAAGTTCATCAACAGAGAGGGCTACAGACAACACAAGTCCATCTTCAAGCGTCTCATCAAACAATTCAGTTTCTGCACGTGATGATAGCCATGGCGGTTTATCAAGTTCTGGAGTTGATCTCCAGAGAGCTTCGAGTCGTGTGCCGTTCAATCAATCGGCTGTTGATGATAGCAATAATTCTGCCTGGGATTTCGCGGATGGTGTCTTGGAAAAAATCCTAGCGACTTCACGCTCACGTGGTTATATCACTGGTAACCAATATATCCTTGAACGTGTTAATATCGTTAATGGCAATGGTTATTACAACCTCTACAAGCCAGATGGAACCTATCTATTTACCCTTAACTGTAAGACAGGATACTTTGTTGGAAATGGTTCTGGACATGCGGATGCTTTGGACTACTAAGTAGTCGTTACAAAATTCTTTCTTTTCAAAAGTAAAAATGATAAAATAAAACAAATTAAACAAGAGGAGTGTCAAATGACAAAAGCTAACTTTGGTGTCGTAGGTATGGCCGTAATGGGTCGTAACCTTGCCCTTAATATTGAATCTCGTGGTTACACAGTTGCTATTTACAACCGTAGTAAAGAAAAAACTGAAGATGTAATTGCTTGCCATCCTGAAAAGAACTTTGTACCAAGCTATGACGTTGAAAGTTTTGTAAACTCAATCGAAAAACCTCGTCGTATCATGCTCATGGTTCAAGCTGGACCTGGTACAGATGCTACTATCCAAGCCCTTCTTCCGCACCTTGACAAGGGTGATATCTTGATCGACGGAGGAAACACTTTCTACAAAGATACCATCCGTCGTAATGAAGAATTGGCAAACTCAGGTATCAACTTTATCGGTACTGGGGTTTCTGGTGGTGAAAAAGGTGCCCTTGAAGGTCCTTCTATCATGCCTGGTGGACAAAAAGAAGCATACGAATTGGTTGCGGATGTTCTTGAAGAAATCTCAGCTAAAGCACCAGAAGATGGCAAACCATGTGTGACTTACATCGGTCCTGATGGAGCTGGTCACTACGTGAAAATGGTTCACAACGGTATCGAGTATGGTGATATGCAATTGATCGCAGAAAGCTATGACTTGATGCAACACTTGCTAGGCCTTTCTGCAGAAGATATGGCTGAAATCTTTACTGAGTGGAACAAGGGTGAATTGGACAGCTACTTGATCGAAATCACAGCTGATATCTTGAGTCGTAAAGACGATGAAGGCCAAGATGGACCAATCGTAGACTACATCCTTGATGCTGCAGGTAACAAGGGAACTGGTAAATGGACTAGCCAATCATCACTTGACCTTGGCGTGCCATTGTCACTAATCACTGAGTCAGTATTTGCACGTTACATTTCAACTTACAAAGAAGAACGTGTGCATGCAAGCAAGGTTCTTCCAAAACCAGCTGCCTTCAACTTTGAAGGAGACAAGGCTGAGTTGATTGAAAAAATCCGTCAAGCCCTTTACTTCTCAAAAATCATTTCATACGCACAAGGTTTTGCTCAATTGCGTGTAGCTTCTAAAGAAAATAACTGGAACTTGCCATTTGCAGACATCGCATCTATCTGGCGTGATGGCTGTATCATCCGTTCTCGTTTCTTGCAAAAGATTACAGATGCTTACAACCGTGATGCAGACCTTGCTAACCTTCTTTTGGATGAATACTTCTTGGATGTCACTGCTAAGTACCAACAAGCAGTGCGTGATATCGTAGCTCTTGCGGTTCAAGCTGGTGTGCCAGTGCCAACCTTCTCAGCAGCTATTACTTACTTTGATAGCTACCGTTCAGCTGACCTTCCAGCTAACTTGATCCAAGCGCAACGTGACTACTTTGGTGCCCACACTTACCAACGTAAAGACAAAGAAGGAACATTCCACTACTCTTGGTATGACGAAAAATAAGTAGGTCTGCCATGGGGAAACGGATTTTATTACTTGAGAAAGAAAGAAATCTAGCTCATTTTTTAAGTTTGGAACTCCAAAAAGAGCAATACCGAGTTGATCAGGTTGAGGAGGGGCAAAAAGCCCTCTCCATGGCTCTTCAGACAGACTATGACTTGATTTTATTGAATGCTCGTCTGGGGGATATGACAGCCCAGAATTTTGCAGACAAGCTGAGTCGAACTAAGCCAGCCTCAGTCATCATGGTCTTGGACCATCGCGAAGAATTGCAAGATCAGATTGAAACAATCCAACGCTTTGCTGTTTCTTACATCTATAAGCCGGTTATTATTGACAATTTGGTGGCTCGTATTTCAGCGATTTTCCGAGGTCGGGACTTCATCGACCAACACTGTAGTCAGATGAAGGTTCCAACGTCTTACCGCAATCTGCGTATGGATGTAGAACATCATACAGTTTATCGTGGCGAGGAAATGATTGCTCTGACGCGCCGTGAGTATGATCTTTTGGCTACTCTTATGGGAAGCAAGAAAGTCCTGACTCGTGAGCAGTTGTTGGAAAGTGTCTGGAAGTATGAAAGTGCGACCGAAACAAATATCGTGGATGTCTATATCCGTTATCTACGTAGCAAGCTTGATGTAAAAGGTCAAAAAAGCCACATTAAAACCGTTCGTGGTGTCGGTTACACCATGCAAGAATAGAAAAGCAGTTGCAGTTTTGTAACTGCTTTTTTTGAGGGGATCTCTATATATTGACATGCGGTTTGCTCTTTGCTATAATCAGTTATGGAGGATAGGTCTAATGAAAATAATAAAAAAATTGATGCAAATTGCATTAGCAGTTTTTTTCTTTAGCTTACTGGCAACAAGTGCAGTATTGGCGGATGATGCTGATTCGGAAGGTTGGAAATTTGTCCAAGAAAATGGTAGAACTTACTACAAGAAGGGTGACATCAAAGAAAAGGCCTGGCGAGTGATTGATGGCAAGACCTATTATTTTGATCATGTATCAGGAGAAATGGTTGTCGGCTGGCAATATATCCCGTTTCCATCTAAAGGTAGTACAATTGGTCCTTACCCAAATGGTTTAAGATTAGAATCTATGCCAATGCCACAATGGTATTACTTTGGTCAAGATGGGGTTCTTCAAGAATTTGTTGGCAAGCAAGTTTTAGAGGCAAAAACTGCTACCAATACCAACAAACATCATGGGGAACAATATAATAGTCCAGCAGAGAAACGAGTCTATTATTTTGAAGATCAGCGTAGCTATCATACTTTAAAAACTGGTTGGGTTCATGATGAGGGACACTGGTATTATTTACAGAAGGATGGTGGCTTCGATGCTCGTATCAACAGTTTAACGGTTGGGGAGCTAGTACGTGGCTGGACCAATGATAACTCAACTTGGTACTATCTAGATCCAACAACTGCTGCAATGCAAACTGGATGGAAACAACTTGGCAATAAGTGGTACTATCTCCGTTCATCAGGAGCTATGGCGACTGGCTGGTATCAAGAAGGCTCAACTTGGTACTATTTAGATGCTGAAAATGGTGATATGAAAACGGGCTGGCAATACCTTGGTAACAAGTGGTACTATCTCCGTTCATCAGGAGCTATGGCAACTGGTTGGGTGAAAGATGGTTCAACTTGGTACTATCTAAATGCAAGTAATGGAGATATGAAGACAGGTTGGACAAAAGTAGGAGGAAACTGGTATTATCTCAATTCCTCTGGAGCAATGGTTACAGGTAGCCAAACTATCGATGGTAAAGTTTATAACTTTGCTTCATCTGGTGAGTGGATTTAATATTGGAGGAGATACAAATGAAGCTTTTGAAAAAAATGATGCAAGTTGGACTAACAGCATTTTTCTTTGGTTTGCTAGCTACAAATACTGTATTTGCGGATACCACAGGTGGCCAATTTGTTGATAAGGATAATAGAAAATATTATGTAAAAGATGATCATAAAGCAATCTATTGGCATAAAATAGACGGTAAAACTTACTATTTTGGTGATAAAGGAGAAATGGTAGTTGGATGGCAATACGTAGAAATTCATGGAACAGGTTATCGTGATAATTTATTTAATAATCGTCCAGTCGTAGAAATTGGCCTTCAGGAGAAGTGGTACTATTTTGGACAAGATGGTGCTTTGCTAGAACAAACAGATAAACAAGTACTAGAGGCAAAAACGTCTGAAAATACAGGAAAAGTATACGGTGAACAATATGCTCCATCTGCTGAAAAGAGAACTTATTATTTTGATAATCATTATGCTGTAAAGACAGGCTGGACTTATGAAGACGGCAATTGGTATTATTTAAATAAGCTAGGAATTTCTGGCGATGATTCTTACAATCCACTACCAATTGGTGAAGTTGCTAAGGGTTGGACTCAAGATTTCCATGTTACTTTTGGCATTGATAGAAGCAAACCTGCTCCGTGGTATTACCTAGACCCAGAAACTGGTATCATGCAAACTGGTTGGAAACAACTTGGCAATAAGTGGTACTATCTCC
>NZ_KV794201.1:11198-19781 GCF_001808665.1 Streptococcus sp. HMSC070B10
CTGGTTGGGTGAAAGATGGTTCAACTTGGTACTACCTAAATGCAAGTAATGGAGATATGAAGATAGGCTGGTTCCAGGTCAATGGCAAATGGTACTATGCTTACAACTCAGGTGCTTTGGCAGTGAATACGACCGTAGATGGCTATTCTGTCAATTATAATGGCGAATGGGTTCAATAATGAAAGAGGCGATTGTGAATGGAAACAATCGCTTTTTTTGTGAAAATATAATAAAATAGATAGGAAAGAATAAATACTTGTATGAAAATAAGACGTTCTTTTCGTCTAGTAAAAGGAAAAAATGACAAAAAAAGTTGGTGTCGGTCAGGCACATAGTAAGATAATTTTAATAGGGGAGCATGCGGTCGTTTACGGTTATCCGGCCATTTCCCTGCCTCTTTTGGAGGTGGAGGTGACTTGTAAGGTAGTTCCTGCTGAAAGTCCTTGGCGTCTTTATGAGGAGGATACCTTGTCCATGGCGGTTTATGCTTCGCTGGAGTATTTGGATATCAAAGAATCCTGCATTCGCTGTGAGATTGACTCGGCTATCCCTGAGAAGCGGGGAATGGGTTCGTCAGCGGCTATCAGCATAGCGGCCATTCGTGCGGTTTTTGACTACTATCAGGCAGAACTGCCTCATGATGTACTAGAAATATTGGTCAATCGGGCGGAGATGATTGCACATATGAATCCTAGTGGTTTGGATGCTAAGACCTGTCTTAGTGACCAACCTATTCGCTTTATTAAGAATGTAGGATTTACAGAGCTTGAGATGGATCTATCAGCCTATTTAGTGATTGCAGATACGGGCGTTTATGGTCACACTCGTGAAGCCATCCAAGTGGTTCAAAGCAAGGGCAAGGATGCCTTACCGTTTTTGCATGCCTTGGGAGAATTAACTCGGCAGGCAGAAGAAGCGATTTCACGAAAAGATGCTGAAGGGCTGGGACAAATCCTTAGTCAAGCGCATTTGCATTTAAAAGAAATTGGTGTTAGTAGTCCTGAGGCAGATTCTTTGGTTGAAACGGCTCTTAAACATGGAGCTCTGGGTGCCAAGATGAGCGGTGGTGGGCTTGGAGGCTGTATCATAGCCTTGGCACCCAATTTGCCACACGCACAAGAACTAGCAGAAAGATTAGAAGAGAAAGGAGCTGTTCAGATATGGATAGAGAGCCTGTAACAGTACGTTCCTACGCAAATATTGCTATTATCAAATATTGGGGAAAGAAAAAAGAAAAAGAGATGGTGCCTGCTACTAGCAGTATCTCTCTGACCTTGGAAAATATGTATACGGAGACGACCTTGTCGCCTTTACCAACGGATGCGACTGCTGATGCATTTTATATCAATGGTCAGTTACAAAATGAGGTTGAGCATGCCAAGATGAGCAAGATTATTGACCGCTACCGTCCAGATGGTGATGGCTTTGTTCGTATTGATACTCAAAACAATATGCCTACCGCAGCGGGCTTGTCTTCAAGTTCTAGTGGTTTATCCGCCTTAGTTAAGGCTTGCAATGCTTATTTCAAGCTTGGCTTGGATAGAAGTCAGTTGGCACAGGAGGCTAAGTTTGCCTCAGGTTCTTCCTCTCGGAGTTTTTATGGACCGCTAGGTGCCTGGGACAAGGATAGCGGGGAAATTTACCTTGTAGAGACAGACTTGAAACTAGCTATGATTATGTTGGTGCTAGAGGATAAGAAAAAACCAATCTCTAGCCGTGACGGGATGAAACTTTGTGTGGAAACCTCGACGACCTTTGATGACTGGGTGCGTCAGTCTGAGAAGGATTATCAGGATATGCTGGTTTATCTCAAAGAGAACGACTTTGCTAAGGTTGGGGAATTAACGGAGAAAAATGCCCTGGCTATGCACGCTACGACCAAAACAGCATCACCAGCCTTTTCTTATCTGACGGATGCAAGCTATGAAGCAATGGACTTTGTCCGCCAGCTTCGTGAGCAAGGGGAAGCCTGCTACTTTACTATGGATGCTGGTCCCAATGTCAAGGTTCTCTGTCAAGAGAAAGACTTGGAGCATTTATCAGAAATCTTCGGTCAACGTTATCGCTTGATTGTGTCAAAAACAAAGGATTTGAGTCAAGATGATTGCTGTTAAAACTTGCGGAAAACTCTATTGGGCAGGTGAATATGCTATTTTAGAGCCAGGGCAGTTGGCCTTGATAAAGGCCATTCCTATCTATATGAAGGGAGAGATTGCTTTTTCTGATAGTTATCGTATCTATTCGGATCTGTTTGATTTTGCAGTGGATTTGACACCAAATCCTGACTATAGCTTGATTCAAGAAACGATTGCTTTAGTGGAAGATTTCCTCGCCAATCGTGGGCAGACCTTGCGACCTTTTTCTTTGGAAATCCGAGGAAAAATGGAAAGAGAAGGGAAAAAGTTTGGTTTAGGTTCTAGCGGTAGCGTCGTTGTCTTGGTCATCAAGGCTCTGCTAGCTCTATATAATCTTTCGGTTGATCAGGATCTCTTGTTCAAGCTGGCCAGTGCTGTCTTGCTTAAGCGCGGAGACAATGGTTCTATGGGGGACATTGCCTGTATTGTGGCAGAGGATTTGGTTCTCTACCAGTCATTTGATCGCCAAAAGGTAGCAGATTGGTTGAAAGAAGAAAATTTGGCGACAGTTTTGGAACGTGATTGGGGATTTTCAATTTCACAAGTGCGACCAGCCCTAGAATGTGATTTCTTAGTGGGATGGACCAAGGAAGTGGCTGTATCGAGTCACATGGTTCAACAAATCAAGCAAAATATCAATCAGAATTTTTTAAGTTCCTCAAAAGAAACGGTGGTTTCTTTGGTAGAAGCCTTGGAGCAGGGGGAATCAGAAATAATTATCGAGCAAGTAGAAGGAGCCAGTAAGCTCTTAGAAAGCTTGAGTGCAGATATTTACACACCTTCACTTAGACAGTTGAAAGAAGCCAGTCAAGATTTGCAGGCTGTTGCCAAGAGTAGCGGCGCTGGTGGTGGTGATTGTGGTATTGCCTTGAGTTTTGATGAGCAATCAACTGAAACCCTAAAAAACCGTTGGGCCGATCTGGGGATTGAGCTCTTATACCAAGAAAGGATGGGACATGACGACAAATCGTAAGGATGAGCACATCCGCTATGCCCTTGAGCAGAAAAGTTCCTACAACAGCTTTGATGAGGTGGAGTTGATTCATTCTTCCTTGCCTCTTTACGACCTGGATGAAATCGATCTGTCGACAGAGTTTGCTGGTCGAAAGTGGGATTTTCCTTTCTATATCAATGCCATGACGGGTGGGAGTGAAAAAGGTAAAGAAATCAATCAAAAACTAGCTCAGGTGGCGGACGCCTGTGGGATTTTGTTTGTGACGGGATCTTATAGCGCAGCCCTCAAAGATTCAACAGATGACTCTTTTTCTGTCAAGTCTAGTCATCCAAATCTCCTCCTTGGAACCAATATTGGATTGGACAAGCCTGTCGAATTAGGTCTTCAGACTGTAGATGAGATGACCCCTCTTCTCCTGCAAGTGCATGTCAATGTCATGCAGGAATTACTCATGCCTGAGGGAGAAAGGAAGTTCAGATGCTGGCAATCGAATCTGGCAGACTATAGTAAGCAAATCCCCGTTCCGATTGTCCTCAAGGAAGTGGGCTTTGGAATGGATGTGAAGACCATCGAAAGAGCCTATGAATTGGGTGTTCGTACAGTGGATCTATCAGGTCGTGGTGGTACCAGCTTTGCCTATATTGAAAACCGTCGCAGTGGTCAGCGTGATTATCTCAATCAATGGGGCCAGTCTACCATGCAAGCCCTTCTCAATGCCCAAGACTGGAAAGATAAGGTCGAACTTTTGGTTAGCGGAGGTGTTCGCAATCCGCTGGATATGATTAAGTGTTTGGTCTTTGGCGCAAAGGCTGTAGGGCTGTCACGAACCGTTCTGGAATTGGTTGAAACCTATTCAGTTGAAGAGGTGATTGGCATTGTCCAAGGCTGGAAAGCAGATCTGCGTTTGATTATGTGCGCCCTTAACTGTGCTACCATAGCAGATCTGCAAAGCGTAGATTACATTCTTTATGGAAAATTAAAAGAAGCAAATGATCAGATGAAAAAGGCGTAACCACCGCCTTTTTTCCATCTTCAGACCGAGGTGACTTTTTCCAATTGTGATAAAATAGAAGGGAGAGGATGAACCTATGAGAAAATTTAAAATCTTTTTATTTATCGAAGCCTGTCTTTTGACGGGAGCTCTGATTTTGATGGTTTCAGAGCATTTTTCGCGTTTTCTGCTGATTCTATTCCTCTTTTTGCTTTTGATTCGCTATTACACTGGTAAAGAGGGCAATAACCTTCTTTTGGTGGTGGCAACCATTCTCTTCTTTTTCATCGTCATGCTCAATCCTTTTGTGATTCTAGCTATTTTTGTTGCGGTTATATACAGTCTATTTCTTCTTTACCCGATGATGAATCAGGAAAAAGATCAGACCAATTTGGTGTTTGAAGATGTGGTGACGGTTAAGAAGGAGAAAAATCGTTGGTTTGGTAATCTCCATCATTTTTCAAGTTACCAGACTTGCCAGTTTGATGATATCAATCTTTTTCGCCTCATGGGTAAAGACACTATTCATCTGGAGAGGGTAATCCTAACCAATCACGATAATGTCATTATCCTCAGAAAGATGGTAGGTACGACCAAAATCATTGTGCCCGTAGATGTAGAAGTTAGTCTCAGTGTTAACTGTCTCTATGGGGATTTGACTTTTTTTAATCATCCAAAGCGAGCTCTACGTAATGAACACTATCATCAAGAAACGAGAGATTATCTCAAGAGTAACAAGAGCGTCAAGATTCTCTTGACCACTATGATTGGCGATGTGGAGGTGGTCAGAGGATGAAAAAACAAGCTTATGTAATCATTGCCCTCACCTCTTTCCTGTTTGTCTTATTTCTGTCCCACAGCTTATTGGAAATTCTTGATTTTGACTGGTCTATTTTCCTGCATGATGTCGAAAAAACAGAAAAATTTGTTTTTTTGTTGTTGGTGTTCAGTATGTCCATGACCTGTCTCTTAGCCCTGTTTTGGCGAGGTGTCGAAGAGCTTTTTCTAAGAAAAATGCAGGCCAATCTCAAGCGTTTATTGGCAGGGCAAGAAGTGGTTCAGGTTTCAGATCCAGATTTGAATGCCAGTTTCAAGTCCTTGTCAGGGAAACTTAATCTCTTGACAGAGGCTCTTCAAAAAGCTGAAAATCACAGTCTTGCTCAGGAAGAGGAAATCATCGAGAAGGAACGGAAGCGGATTGCTCGGGATTTGCACGATACAGTCAGTCAGGAGTTGTTTGCGGCTCACATGATTTTATCGGGTATCAGTCAGCAGTCTTTGAAATTGGATAGAGAAAAGATGCAGACCCAGTTGCAGAGTGTCACAGCTATTTTAGAAACAGCCCAGAAGGATTTACGGGTCTTGCTCTTGCATTTGCGACCAGTTGAACTGGAGCAGAAGAGTCTGGTTGAAGGGATTCAGATTATCCTAAAAGAGCTTGAGGACAAGAGTGATCTCAAGGTTAGTCTCAAGCAGAATGTGTCTAAATTGCCCAAGAAGATTGAAGAACATATCTTCCGCATTTTGCAGGAGTTGATTAGCAATGCCCTCCGCCATGCCCAGGCCTCCTGTTTGGATGTCTATCTCTATCAGACGGATCTTGAATTGCAACTGAAGGTGGTGGACAATGGGATTGGTTTCCAGCTGGGGAGTTTTGACGACTTGAGTTATGGACTGCGAAACATCAAGGAACGGGTTGAAGATATGGCAGGTACGGTTCAGCTTTTGACAGCTCCCAAGCAAGGTTTGGCAGTTGATATCCGTATTCCCTTGCTCGATAAGGAATCATAAAGGAGTAAAGATGAGAATTTTACTAGTAGATGACCATGAAATGGTCCGATTGGGCTTGAAAAGCTACTTTGACCTCCAAGACGATGTAGAAGTTGTAGGCGAGGCGGCAAATGGGGCTCAAGGAATTGACTTGGCCTTGGAACTGCGTCCAGATGTCATTGTCATGGATATCGTCATGCCTGAGATGAATGGGATTGATGCGACCTTGGCTATCCTCAAAGAATGGCCTGAAGCCAAGATTTTGATTGTGACTTCTTATCTAGATAATGAAAAAATCATGCCAGTCTTGAATGCTGGTGCTAGGGGATATATGCTCAAGACTTCTAGTGCAGACGAACTACTCCATGCTGTTCGTAAGGTGGCTGCTGGCGAGTTGGCCATTGAGCAAGAGGTCAGCAAGAAGGTCGAATACCACCGCAATCACATAGAACTACATGAGGACTTGACTGCGCGTGAGCGAGATGTTCTCCAACTCATCGCCAAGGGCTACGAAAATCAGCGTATCGCAGATGAACTTTTTATCTCTCTCAAGACGGTCAAGACCCATGTGTCCAATATCCTAGCCAAACTTGAGGTCAGCGATCGTACCCAGGCTGCAGTCTATGCCTTTCAGCACCACTTGGTGGGGCGTGAGGAGTTTTAGATGAGTCTAACAGATTTACTTGTTGAGCTAGAAGCAGCAAAAGATTCAAAAAAGGCAGGGCCCATGGAAGCCTATATGCGCCATCAGTTTTTCTTCCTAGGTATAGCGGCTCCTGAAAGAAATGCACTCTATAAAAAATACTTTCCAAAAGCGAAAAAAACAAAGATTATAGACTGGAATTTTGTAGATACTTGCTGGAGAAAGGAGCCTAGAGAATACCAATATGTGGCTGCTAATTATTTGAAAGCAATGCAGTCTTATCTAACGGAGAACGATTTACCTAAGCTTGAGCGGTTAGTCGTCACAAAATCCTGGTGGGATACCGTAGATATCCTAGATTGAGTAGTAGGGAGTTTGGTGTATGACCACCCTGAACTAGAAGAAATAATCTTAAAATGGAGCCTATCAGATAATATCTGGCTGAGACGTGTCGCTATTGACCACCAGCTGTTAAGAAAAGAGAAGACCAATATTCAATTAATGGAAAAGATTCTGCTTCATAATTTGAACCAAACAGAATTCTTTATCAATAAAGCCATTGGTTGGGCTCTAAGAGACTACTCCAAAACCAATCCAACTTGGGTAGCAGGCTTCATTGAGAAAAACAAGGAAAGAATGGCTGACCTTAGTATCAAAGAAGCAAGCAAGTACCTCTAGAGTGATTGAAGAGCGCATTCATTACTTGAAAAAAGTCGCCCATTTATGTTATAATAGACTGTATTTAAAAAATTTTAAGGAGAAATGACAGAATGTCTGTATCATTTGAAAACAAAGAAACAAACCGTGGTGTCTTGACTTTCACTATCTCTCAAGACCAAATCAAACCAGAATTGGACCGTGTCTTCAACTCAGTGAAGAAATCTCTTAATGTTCCAGGTTTCCGTAAAGGTCACCTTCCACGCCCTATCTTCGACAAAAAATTTGGTGAAGAGTCACTTTACCAAGACGTTATGAACGCTCTTTTGCCAAATGCTTATGAAGCAGCTGTAAAAGAAGCTGGTCTTGAAGTCGTTGCTCAACCAAAAATTGACGTCACTTCAATGGAAAAAGGTCAAGACTGGGTTATCACTGCTGAAGTTGTTACAAAACCTGAAGTAAAATTGGGTGACTACAAAAACCTTGAAGTATCAGTTGATGTAGAAAAAGAAGTAACTGACGCTGACGTTGAAGAGCGTATCGAACGCGAACGCAACAACTTGGCTGAATTGGTTATCAAAGAAGCTGCTGCTGAAAACGGCGACACTGTTGTCATCGACTTCGTTGGTTCTATTGACGGTGTTGAATTTGATGGCGGAAAAGGTGAAAACTTCTCACTTGGACTTGGTTCAGGTCAATTCATCCCAGGTTTCGAAGACCAATTGGTAGGTCACTCAGCTGGTGAAACTGTTGATGTTATCGTAACATTCCCAGAAGACTACCAAGCAGAAGACCTTGCAGGTAAAGAAGCTAAATTCGTAACAACTATCCACGAAGTAAAAGCTAAAGAAGTTCCAGCTCTTGACGATGAGCTTGCAAAAGACATCGACGAAGAAGTTGAAACACTTGCTGAATTGAAAGAAAAATACCGCAAGGAATTGGCTGCTGCTAAAGAAGAAGCTTACAAAGATGCCGTTGAAGGTGCAGCAATCGATAAAGCTGTAGAAAACGCTGAAATCGTAGAACTTCCAGAAGAAATGATTCACGAAGAAGTTCACCGTTCAGTAAACGAATTCCTTGGAAACTTGCAACGTCAAGGTATCAACCCTGATATGTACTTCCAAATCACTGGAACTACTCAAGAAGATCTTCACAAACAATACGAGGGAGAAGCTGAGTCACGAACTAAGACTAACCTTGTTATCGAAGCAGTTGCCAAAGCTGAAGGATTTGATGCTTCAGAAGAAGAAATCCAAAAAGAAATCGAGCAATTGGCAACAGACTACAACATGGAAGTTGCTCAAGTACAAAGCTTGCTTTCAGCTGATATGTTAAAACACGACATCACAATCAAAAAAGCTGTTGAATTGATTACAAGCACAGCAACAGTTAAATAATCTAATACTCTTCGAAAATCAAATTCAAACCACGT